>CALMOI010000191.1 GCA_937871735.1 uncultured Comamonadaceae bacterium | reverse complement strand
CCCTGGCCGCGTCTGCTGGCGCTGTGTTTGGCCGTGGTGGCCGCAGGCACGCTGACCGCCGCCTTGGCCGGACGCGCCGCCGCTGGCCGCGATGCCGTGCTGGCCGTGAAGGAGGATTGGTGATGTGGCAACGCCGCGCACTCTTGCAACGCCTGGCGCAGCTCGGCCTGTGCAGCGCCACCGGACTGATGCACGGGCTGACCCACGCCAGCGCCGCCCTGCCCCCGCGCACGCTGGTGTTTCCGCGTGACCACGGCGCGCATCCCGAACTGGCGACCGAGTGGTGGTACATCACCGGGCACGCCAAGGCGGAAGGCAGCGGGCGCGAGTTCGGGTTTCAGGTGACGTTTTTTCGCAAGCGGGTGGCGGCCACGCAAGGCATGAACTCGGCCTTTGCCGCCAAGCAGTTGGTGCTGGCCCATGTCGCGCTCACCGATTTGCAAGGCCGCCAGTTGCTGCACGACCAGCGCATCGCCCGCGAGGGTTTTGGCGTGGCCGAAGCCCAATTGCCCGATGCCAGACTGCGGCTGCGCGACTGGTCGCTGGCACGCAACGCCAGCGACGGCACATGGCAAGCACGCATCCTCAGCGCTGACTTTGCGCTGGACTTGCGCTTCACGCCCACCCAAGCGCTGCTGCTGCAAGGCAATCAAGGGTTGTCGCGCAAAGGGCCGCAGGCCACGCAAGCCAGCTATTACTACAGCTTGCCGCAATTGGCCGCCAACGGGCAGATCACGCTGCACGGCCAGCGCCTGCAAGTCAGCGGCCAAGCTTGGCTCGATCACGAATGGAGTGATGCGCTGCTGCACCCCGAAGCCGTGGGCTGGGATTGGATCGGCATGAATTTGCACGACGGCAGTGCGCTGACAGCCTTCAGGCTGCGCAACCGCGCTGGGCAGGCACTGTGGGCGGGCGGTTCGGTGCGCTCGGCTGCTGGCGCGCTGCGGGTGTTTGGCCCGGACGAAGTGCAATTTCAGCCGCTGCGCCATTGGCACAGCCCGCAAAGCCAAGCGGATTACCCGGTGGCATGGCAAGTCAACACACCTGCCGGGCGCAACCAAGTACACACCCTGCTTGACAACCAAGAGCTGGACAGCCGCCAGTCCACCGGGGCGACTTACTGGGAAGGCTTGAGCGAGCTGCGCGATGCGGCAGGCCAAGTTATCGGGCGCGGCTACCTGGAAATGACCGGCTACGCGCAGGCACTGCGGCTGTAGCCAGCGCATCCACACGATCTTTTTGACTGATTTTGAGAACAAGGCTTTATGTCCAACACCGTCACGGCTCAGTCTCCCGCCTCCGCGCCTGCGGCGGCATCGCCATCCGATCCCCGTGCAGCGGCCAAAGTGCCTGTGCGTTCGCTGTCGGGCTTGTTGCCGTTTTTGCGCCCTTACCGAGGCCGCATCGCAATGGCTGGGGTGTTTTTGGTGCTGGCGGCGCTGGCCACGCTGGCATTTCCGCTGGCGCTGCGGTCGCTGATTGATGGCGGCTTGGTCTCGGCCAGCAATGCGCCCGCCGACCGGGGCGCGCAAGTGCTGGCGCTGCGCGGGCATTTTGTGGCGCTGTTTGGCGTGGCGGTAATGCTGGGCGTGTTCTCGGCGGCGCGCTTTTACACCGTCAGTTGGCTGGGCGAGCGCGTCACCTCCGACTTGCGCAACGCGGTTTACGCCCATGTGCTGGAGCAAAGCCCGGCCTTTTTCGAGACCACGCAAACCGGCGAAGTGCTCTCGCGCCTGACCACCGACACCACGCTGGTGCAAACCGTGG
>CALMOI010000190.1 GCA_937871735.1 uncultured Comamonadaceae bacterium | reverse complement strand
GCACGCTGGCGCAGATCATTCCGCCCTCGCTGGTGCTGATCATCTTGGCCGACCAACTGGGCAAGAGCGTGGGTGATTTGTACGCAGGCGCGTTCATTCCGGGCTTTGTGTTGACGGGCCTGTATGTGGGCTTCATCTTGCTGGTGAGCTTCATCAAGCCCGAGTACGTGCCCGCCTTGCCGCCCGAAGCGCGCACAATTCGCGAAGACAACGGCGACTCGGGTCTGAAGTCGCTCGGTATTTTGGTGGTGCTGTCGGTGCTGGCCGCTGTGGGTTTTGCCAAGTCGCGCCCCGCTGAAACGCCGCTGGACGAGCTGATCGTGACCTCGATGTGCGTGGGCGTGGGCATCGCCTTCGTCGCCTCGTTGATCAACAAAGTCACCGGCATGGGCTTGCTGTCCAAGATGGCCGAGCGGGTCACCTTTGTGCTGATTCCGCCGCTGGCGCTGATTTTCTTGGTGCTGGGCACGATCTTCTTAGGGATCGCCACACCCACCGAAGGCGGCGCGATGGGCGCAGTGGGCGCGTTGATCATGGCGATGGCCCGTCAACGCATCGACATGAAGCTGATCCGCCAAGCGATGGACACGACCATGAAGCTGTCGTGCTTCGTGCTGTTCATTTTGGTGGGAGCCACGGTGTTCAGCTTGGCCTTCCAAGGCGTGGACGGCCCCAAGTGGGTGGAGCATTTGCTGTCGGGCTTGCCGGGCGGGCAATTGGGCTTTTTGATTGTGGTGAACATCTTGGTGTTCGTGCTGGCCTTCTTCCTCGACTTCTTTGAGCTGGCCTTCATCATCATCCCGCTGATTGGCCCGGTGGCCGAGAAGCTGGGCATCGACTTGGTCTGGTTCGGCGTGCTGCTGGCGGTGAACATGCAGACTTCGTTCATGCACCCGCCGTTTGGTTTTGCGCTGTTTTACCTGCGCAGCGTGGCCCCCAGCGAGGACTACACCGACAAGGTCACCAAAAAGCCCATCAAGCGCGTCACCATCGAAGAGATTTACTGGGGTTCGGTGCCGTTTGTGCTGATCCAAATCATCATGGTGGGGCTGATCATTGCCTTCCCCGGCTTGGTGTCGAGCGGACTGGTGAAAGAAGCCACCATCGATTCAGAAAAGGTATTCCAGCAAATGCAAACCGAATCGCAACCCGATGCGGCGGCTGGCAATCCGCCCGCAGCGGGTGCCTCAGAGCCTGCTGCTGACCCCAGCAAGCCGACTGAAGAAGACCCGATGAAGGGCTTGATGGAGTCCATGAAAAAGGACGCTGAAAAGAAACCCTGATCAGCACCCGCCATGAAAAAACCCGCCGAGGCGGGTTTTTTCATGGGCGCAAGCAGCTCAAAAAAGCATCACAGCTTTTGGCCCTGCATGAAGCTGTCAAAGCGCGCTTCGGTGAAGCGGAACCACAGGTTGGCTTCGCGGCGGTAGGCGGCGTAGTCGGTGTAAATCTTCTTCCAAGCCGGGTTGCTGGCGTTGAGTTCGGAATACACCTCTTCGGACGCTTTGAAGGCGGCCAGCAACACGTCGTTGGGGAACGGGTGCAGCTTGGTGCCTTGGCTGACCAAGGTCTTGAGCGCCGCCGGGTTGCGGTAGTCGTACTTGGCCTGCATGTCGGTGTGCGCGTAGGCGGCAGCGGCTTCGATGATGGCCTTGTACTCGTTCGACAAGCCGTCATAGGCCTTCTTGTTCACGTACAGCGACAGTTGCGGGCCGCCTTCCCACCAGCCGGGGTAGTAGTAGTGCGGCGCGACTTTGTTGAAGCCCAGCTTCAGATCGTCATAAGGGCCGACCCACTCGGCGGCGTCAATGGTGCCTTTTTCCAGCGCTTGGTAGATTTCGCCGCCGGGAATGTTTTGCGGCACCGCGCCGATGCGCTCAATCACCTTGCCGCCAAAGCCGCCCACGCGGAATTTCAGGCCCTTGATGTCAGCCACCGACTTGATTTCCTTGCGGTACCAGCCTCCCATTTGCGCGCCCGTGTTGCCCATCGGGAAGTTGACGATGCCCACGTTGCCGTAGAACTCGCGCATCAGCTTCATGCCGTTGCCCTCGTACATCCAGGCCGACATTTGGCGGCTGTTCAGGCCGAAGGGAATGGCGCAGTCCAGCGCGTAGGTGGGGTCTTTGCCGAAGAAGTAGTACGGCGCGGTGTGGGCCATTTCCACGGTGCCGTTGGAGGTGCCGTCCAGCACCGCAGGCGCGGGCATCAGCTCGCCCGCAGCGTGGGTGGAGATCACGAATTTGCCGCCGGTCATGTCGCTGACTTTTTTGGCGAACACATCGACCGCACCAAAAATCGTATCGAGCGACTTAGGGAAGCTCGATGCCACGCGCCAACGCAGCGTGGCTTGGGCATGGACGGCGGGAGCAACACCTGCCGCGAGCACGCCAGCAATGCCTGCATTTTTGATCAGGAAACGACGATCCATAAATTGACTCCAGAAAACGTTGTAGGACTTGGGCCCGTGCGGCCCAAGGACAATCAGTCACTGGGGATTGTAGGAAGTCGCTCTGAGGAGGCCGGGGGGGTTTTCCCTCGCGCAAACCCCTATCAGCACCAGTTTTTCAGGAGTTCAACAAGCTGGCGAAGCGTTGCAGCACTGAGGCTTCGATACCTGCTGCGTCCAGCCCTTGCAAGGCCAGCAGCTTGGCCGGATCGCCGTGCTCAATGAACGTATCTGGCAAGCCCAAGTGCAGCACCGGCAAGGTCACGGCGGCAGCGCACAGCGCCTCGCTGACGGCACTGCCTGCGCCGCCCATCAACGCGCCCTCCTCCAGCGTCACCAAGGCTTGGTGGCTGGCGGCGACTTGCAACAGCAACTCGGTGTCCAGCGGCTTGACCCAGCGCATATTGACCACCGTCAGGTTGAGCTTTTCTGCCACTTGCAGCGCCGGGTAGAGCATGGTGCCAAACGCCAAAATCGCCACGCCTTGCACAACATTGGCATCGGCCCCAGCGGGCAAGCTGCGCGTGCGGCGAATCTCGCCCTTGCCGTAGGGCAGCGGAATCAGGTCATGCCCCGCCGCCACACCCACGCCCGCACCGCGCGGGTAGCGCACGGCCACCGGGTGGTCTTGCAAGAAAGCGGTGGTCAGTAACTGGCGGCATTCGCGCTCGTCCGCCGGGCACGCCAGCGCCATGTTCGGAATGCAGCGGATATAAGGAATGTCATACGCCCCGGCGTGGGTGGCACCATCGGCCCCGACCAAGCCCGCGCGATCCAACGCAAACACCACCGGCAAGTTCTGAATCGCCACGTCGTGAATCAACTGGTCGTAGGCGCGCTGCAAGAAGGTGGAGTAAATCGCCACCACGGGCTTGAGCCCCTCGCAGGCCAAACCAGCGGCAAAAGTGACGGCGTGCTGCTCGGCAATGCCCACATCGTGGTAACGGCCCGGAAAGCGGCGTTCGAACTCGACCAAGCCCGAGCCTTCGCGCATGGCCGGGGTGATGCCAACCAGCCGCTGGTCTTGCGCCGCCATGTCACACAACCAGTCGCCAAACACTTGGGTGAAGGTCGGCTTGGACGGCGTGGTGGCTTTGACCAAACCCACCGCAGGGTCAAATTTGCCAGGGCCGTGGTAGGCCACGGGGTCGTCTTCCGCCAAGCTGTAACCTTGGCCTTTTTTGGTGACGACGTGCAAAAACTGCGGGCCTTTGAGGTTCTTGACGTTTTCCAGCGTGGGAATCAGCGATTCCAGATCATGACCGTCGATGGGGCCGACGTAGTTGAAGCCGAATTTTTCGAACAGCGTGGCAGGCACCACCATGCCTTTGGCGTGCTCTTCCAGGCGCTTGGCCAGCTCGAACAACGGCGGTGCCACCTTGAGCACTTTTTTGCCGACGTTTTTGGTGGCGGCGTAGAACTGGCCGCTCATCAACTGCGCCAAGTAGCGGTTCAGCGCCCCCACGGGTGGGCTGATCGACATGTCGTTGTCGTTCAAAATCACCAGCAAATTGCAATCGGCCACGCCGCCGTTGTTCAGCGCTTCAAAAGCCATGCCTGCGGTCATGGCACCGTCGCCGATGACGGCGACCACTTGGCGCGATTCACCCTTTTGCTTGGCCGCCTGCGCCATGCCCAGCGCAGCCGAGATGCTGGTGGACGAATGGCCGGTGCCGAAGGTGTCGTATTCGCTTTCGTCGCGGCGTGGAAAGCCGCTCAGGCCGCCGAGCTGGCGCAGCGTGGGCATGCGATCGCGGCGGCCCGTCAAGATTTTGTGCGGGTAAGTTTGGTGGCCCACATCCCAGACCAAGCGGTCACGCGGGGTGTCGAACACGTAATGCAACGCCACCGTCAGCTCGACGGTGCCCAAGTTGGAGCTGAGGTGGCCGCCCGTGCGTGAGACGTTGTGCAAGATGCAATCGCGCAGCTCGTCGGCCACGGTTTGCAACTGAGGACGTGACAGCAGACGCAAATCAGCCGGACTGTGGATGGTGTTGAGCAAAGTCGTCGTCATGAAGCTTGAGGCAGTGAGGGCAGTCGGGGCTGAAATTTCAGCCCATGCGTCAGGGAGCGGCCCTGCCCGAAATGGGCGCGGCGGACGTGATGCCGAATAGCCGAGTTTATTTGGTGCGATTGACCACCATACCAGCCAAGGCACGCAGCGCTTGAGTGGAGGCAGCAGACAAGCCGCTGGCATCGAGTGCGGCCAGCGCGTCATCCAGCAGGCGGCTGGCGTAGGCTTGTGATGCCGCCAAGCCCATCAAGGCCACGTAGGTGGGTTTGTCGGCTGCGGCATCTTTGCCCGCTGTCTTGCCCAAGGTGGCCGAGTCGGCGGTGACATCAAGGATGTCATCCACCACCTGAAAAGCCAAGCCGATGGCGTTGCCGTAATCGGTCAGCGCTTGCTGCACGGTGGCTGAACCCGTCGTTGGCAAACCGCAGGCTGCGCCAAGCAACACGCTGGCGCGCAGCAAGGCACCGGTTTTGAGGTGATGCATCTGGCGCAATTGCGCTTCGGTCAGCACCACGCCAACGCTGGCCAGATCGATAGCCTGCCCGCCCGCCATGCCCGCGTGCCCAGAAGCACGGGCCAATAGACCGCACAGCGCGGCTTGCACGGCTGGCGGCACGGTGTCGGGATCGGTCGGGGTCAGCAATTCGAACGCCAAGGTTTGCAGCGCATCGCCCGCTAACAACGCCTGGGCTTCGCCAAACTCAACGTGAACGGTGGGTTTGCCCCGGCGCAGAACATCGTCGTCCATGCAAGGCATGTCGTCGTGTACCAGTGAATAAGCGTGGATCAGCTCAACCGCACAGGCAGCGCGCAAAGCGGCTTGGCTATCTTCCGCATCAACAGCACGCGCTGCCGCCAACACCAGCAGCGGACGCAGACGCTTGCCCCCATCCAGCACCGCATAGCGCATCGACGCGCCCAAGCCACCCACCGCTTGCGGCGGCACCCAAGTGGACAGCGCCTGCTCCACATGCGCCAGTTGATCGGCCATCCAAGCCGACAGGTCAAATTCAGCATCAGCCATCATGTCGGCATCCAAGGTTTAAGCGTGCCCTCGTCCAGCACTTTGATTTGGTTCTCCACCGCCTCCAGCTGGCTGCGACAGAGCTGCAACAGCTGGGCACCACGCTGATAGCCTGCCAGCAATTGATCCAGCGGCTGGGTGCCAGACTCTAGCCGGGACAGCAGCTGCTCCAGCTCGGTCAGGGCAGCTTCGTAACCGCCACATCTAGCACCAGAACTTATCACAATATATATTTAACTCTAGCATTAATAATAATTAAAATAGGAGAAATAGCCAGTGATGCCAATAAAACAAGAAAACCTAGCCAAGTCTCGGAAATATTAAAATATTTCTCAAAAATATCAACAAAAATCATATGCGCAAAGTAAATAGATGCAGCAATCAAGGCAACATACTTACCACCAAAATTTATTTTTATTTTTTGAAATAAAGAGAAAACCAAAGGAGCCAGAAATATCAAAGATATATAATTATCAAACC
>CALMOI010000189.1 GCA_937871735.1 uncultured Comamonadaceae bacterium | reverse complement strand
GCATCCGCTACACCTCGATGAGCCTGCCGTACCACATCGGCAACGGCTGGTTCGGCGGCTTGCTGCCGACGATGGCCTTTGCCATCGTGGCTCAGACTGGCAACATGTACAGCGGCCTGTGGTACCCGGTGGCAATTGCCGCCATGAGTTTTGTGGTGGGGATGATTTTTATCCGCGAAACCAAGAACGTGGACATTTACGCCAGCGATTGATGGCGCTAAAACCTATGGTTTACCCGTATTTTTGAAGTGCCAAATTGATTATGGCCACCTCTCTTGGATTCGGGTTTTCCCTTCAATCAATTTCAGGCTGAAGTTGATTGGTGTGGATAAGGGTAAACCCGGTAATTTGCAGATCCTCAGCGCCGAAAGCGTCCATCAGAGCCAATGATGGACAAGTCGGCAAAATCCAGCCCGGTGTGGTCATTGGGGCCGAAGCTCACTTCCAGCCCACCCAAGTCGAACTTGCCCATGTTCTCTAGCGCAGTCTGAATTTTGTCGCGCGTGGGCTTGGGGCCCGCCAGCCGCAGCGCTTCGACCAGTACTTTGGCACCGGCATAGCCTTCCAGCATGGCCGGGCTGAGCTCGGCGATGCCCTTGGCTTTGGCCAAATCTTGGGCCTCTTTGATCATGGCATAGGCGATAGCGCGCTCGTTCGGAAACACCTGTGTCACCACGATGCCACGCGCTGATTCGCCCATCAGCTTGATGAAACCCGCCGATGCGTTGTTCGACAGCGTGACGATCTGGCTCATCACACCTGCTGTGTGCAAGGTTTTAACGCAGTCGGCAACGTGGCTGCCAGCGGCAATCACGATCACTGTTTGCGGGTTGGCTTTGACCAAACTTTGCGCGATGGGCGTGAAGTCGGGCTTGGTTCGGTCAAACTTTTCAACAGCCACGGGCGTGAGTTTTTGCGCCGTAAAGCCTTTTTGAGCCCCAGCGAGCGCGTCTTGGCCAAAGCTGTCATCGGAGTAGACCACCGCGATGCGCTGGGTGCCCGTGCTGTGCAAGTGGGTGACGGCTTTTTCCGCCTCGCGCTGGTAAGTGGCGCGGACGTTGAAGATGTGCTTTTTGATCGGCTGGTGCAGCACCATCGCGCCGCTGGAAGGGGCGATCAGCGCCACGTTGTGCTGATCAAGCAACGGTATCATGGCCTCGGTGTTGGGCGTGCCGCGTGACAAGAACATCGCCAGCACCCCGTTTTCTTCAATCAGCTTGCGGGTGTTTTCGGCGCTGAGTTTGGGGTCGAACTTGTCATCCAGCGCGACCAGTTCGATTTTTTGGCCGTTCACGCCGCCTTTGTCGTTCACCGCGTCCAGCCACAGCTTGGCACCGTCTGTGGTTTCTTTGACTCCTGCTGCGACTGGCCCGGTGAACCCGGCGGTACGACCAATCAACAGTTGTGCTTGCACAGGCAGGCTCAGACAGGTCAGCAGCGCTGCGGCAAGCAAGAGAGATTTGAAATGCATGAGCGAACTCCAAAGTGACGACTCAGCATAGGCATCTTCATCACTTTGGCAACTGTGGAAGCCCCGTAAGTTCAAACCCTGAGCCGCCCGCTGTCTGCATCTCGCAGCACTTCAGCGTTTGAATCGACCGCTTTGGCTGATGATGGACAGCTCCACAAAATTCAGCCCGGTGTGGTCGGTGGGGGTGTAGCCCACTTCCAGTCCGCCGAGGTCAAATTTGCGCATGCCTTCCAGTGCAGTTTGAATTTTGTCGCGTGTGGGTTTGGGGCCTGCCAGTCGCAGTGCCTCGACCAGCACTTTGGCTCCGGCGTAGCCTTCGAGCATGGCGGGGCTGAGTTCAATGCTTTTGGCCTTGGCCAAATCTTGCGCTTCTTTGATCATGGGGTAGAGGATGGCGCGCTCGCTGGGGAACACTTCGCTCACCAAGACGTTTTTGGCGGAATCGCCCAGCAGCTTGACGAAGCCCGCAGACGCATTGTTTGACAAGGTGGCAATTTGCGGTGTCATGCCCGCCTTGTGCAGGGCTTGTATGCAGTCTGCCGCATGGCCGCTGGAGGCCATGATCAGCACGCTTTGCGGGTTGGCCTTGACCAAACTGGCCACGATGGGCGCGAAATCAGGTTTGCTGCGGTCAAATTTCTCGACCGCCACCGGGCTGATGTTTTTGGCGGTAAAGCCCTTTTGTGCGCCCACCAAGGCATCTTGACCAAAGCTGTCATCGGCGTGGACGATGGCAATGCGCTGCGTGCCAATGCCAACCATGTGGGTGATGATTTTTTCAGCCTCGTGCTGGTAGGGCGAGCGCACGTTGAACACATGCTTTTTCACCGGCTGGTGCATCACCATCGCGCCAGTGGAGGGGGCAATCAGCGCCACGTTGTACTGATCGAGCAACGGGATCACGGCCTCGGTGTGCGGCGTGCCGTAGGTCAAGAACATGGCCAGCACGTTTTGTTCTTCGATCAGTTTGCGGGCGTTGT
>CALMOI010000188.1 GCA_937871735.1 uncultured Comamonadaceae bacterium | reverse complement strand
CACAACGAGGACGAAGCCCGGCGCAAAGACGTGCGCGTGGGCGACACCGTCATCGTGCGCCGCGCGGGCGACGTGATCCCCGAAGTGGTCAGCGTATTGCTGGACAAGCGTGTGGACGGTGCGCCGCAGTTCACCATGCCCAGTCAATGCCCGGTGTGCAGTTCAGCCGTGGTGCGCGAAGAGGGCGAGACCGATTGCCGCTGCACCGGCGGCCTGTTTTGCAGCGCCCAACGCAAAGAGGCGATTTTGCATTTCGCGCACCGCCGCGCCGTGGAAGTTGAAGGCTTGGGCGACAAGCTGGTCGAGCAATTGGTCGATGCTAATGTGGTGCGCACGCTGCCCGATTTGTACAAACTGGGCTTCACCGCGCTGGCCAGCTTGGATCGAATGGCCGACAAATCGGCCAACAAACTGCTCGAAGCGCTGGAAAAGTCCAAGCAAACGACGCTGATGCGCTTTTTGTTTGGCCTAGGCATACGCCACGCAGGAGAAGGCACGGCCAAGGGGCTGGCGCGGCATTTCGGCAAGCTCGACGCCATCATGAACGCCACCGAAGAGCAACTGCTGCAAGTGCCCGACATCGGCCCCATCGTCGCCAAAAGCGTCTACACCTTCTTCAACCAGCCGCACAACCGCGAAGTGGTCGAGCAACTGCGCGCCTGCGGCGTGACCTGGGACGAAAGCGAACCCGCCGCCGTGGCCGCGCCCAAGCTGCTGTCAGGCAAGACCTTTGTCATCACTGGCACCCTGCCCACCCTGAGCCGCGACGAAGCCAAAGATTTGCTCGAAGCCGCCGGAGCCAAAGTCTCCGGCTCCGTCAGCAAGAAAACCAGCTACGTCGTGGCCGGAGAAGAAGCAGGCAGCAAGCTGGACAAGGCGCTGGAATTGGGCGTGCCGGTGTTGGATGAGGCGGGGATGTTGAGTTTTCTAGCCTCAATGGTGATGGATTGACATTGTTATTATAATAAATTCTTTTTATTTCATGATTAAATCAATTATTTCGTCAATAGGCGGCTTGTTTGGAAAAAAGCCTAAGGTGGATTGTTTTATTATCCATTTCAATAGACCATCTTTACTAGATAGGCAGTTGAAAATTCTTTCCCTGAATGCTCGACTTAGGTTGTATGTGATTGATAATGCTTCTGTGCTTGAAAATAGGGGTAAAGTGAAGTCAATTTGTAGTCAGTTTGGTGTTGAATTGATTCAATTGGAGCGCAATCTTGGCCACCAAGTGGTTTGGCTTGATGATATCAGCCGAGCAATTGCAAAAAACTCCCCTTATATTGTGACGGATTGCGATGTCTTGCCTCCCGAGGGTGTTGATTACTTGAGTGTCTTGGAGCAAGGGTTAGATCAATATCCTCGTGTCACCAAAGTGGGGTTGGAGCTTAATGTTTCCAGAATTCCTTTGGATTATCCAAGGAGGGATGAGGTGATTCATCATGAGCGGGGATTTATTTATCGAAAACCACTTGATGGTAATTTTCAAGAAGCGCCCGTTGATACCACTTTTGCGCTGTATCGTGGAGGGTACCACTCTTATTCAGTTTGGGGAACAAAATCCAATGATTGGGGTGGAAAGTGCCTTTCGTTGCGTACCGTGAATCCCGCGCTGGAAGCGGATCATTTGGGATGGTATATGGTTCCACCTTATGATGAAGAGACGAAAAAATATTTCGAAATTATTCGCGGATCCGCAACTGGGCATTGGAAGCAGTGATTATTTAGGTGTCCGAATTGATGACTCCATTCCCCATCCTCAAAATGGGCGACCCGCGCCTTTTGCGCGTCGCCCAACCCGTTACCGAGTTCGACACCGACGCGCGACAACTGCAATCCGGTTGTGGCATTACTGATTTTTCAACT
>CALMOI010000187.1 GCA_937871735.1 uncultured Comamonadaceae bacterium | reverse complement strand
GGTGTGGACAGCAAGGACACCAAGGTCGGCATGGATCTGTGCTGGGGCAAGAAGTAAGCCGCGCGCTGTTGATTTAAAGAAGCTCTGCTCATGACTACTCCTAACTCCCCCCGTCCTATCCCCTGGGGTGCCCTGGGGCCGTGGCTGGTCTTGCTGGCCGCCTGCATCTTTTTTGCCACCCAGTCAGACCGCTTTCTGACCGGGGCCAACCTGTCGCTGGTGTTGCAGCAGGTGATGGTGGTGGGCGTGCTGGCCATCGGCCAAACACTGATTATTTTGACGGCAGGCATCGACCTGTCGTGCGGCATGGTGATGGCGCTGGGCAGCGTGGTCATGAGCAAATTTGCCGTCGATCTGGGCATGCCGCCCGCGCTGGCCGTGCTGTGCGGCTTGGCGGTAACCTGTGGTTTTGGCCTGATCAACGGCCTGCTGGTCACCAAAGTGAAGCTGCCTTCGTTCATCGTGACGCTGGGCACCATGAACATTGCATTTGCCATCACGCAAATCTATTCGCAATCGCAAACCACAACCGACCTGCCGCCGCTGCTGACGGTGCTGGGCAACACCTTCAACTTCGGCAGCACGGAAGTCAGCGCCGGTACGGTGTTGATGGTCGCCCTTTACGTGCTGGCTTGGTACGTGCTGCGCGACACCGCGCCGGGCCGCCACTTGTACGCCGTGGGCAACAACACCGAAGCCGCTCGCTTGACCGGTATTCCGGTGCGCAAAGTGCTGCTGGGCGTGTATGTGTTGGCAGGCTTCTTCTACGGCTTGGCCGCGCTGCTGTCGGTGGCTCGCACTGGCGTGGGCGACCCGCAAGCGGGTCAAACAGAAAACTTAGACACCATCACCGCCGTGGTGTTGGGCGGCACCAGCTTGTTTGGTGGACGCGGCATTATTTTGGGTTCGCTGGTGGGCGCGGTGATTGTGGGCGTGTTCCGCAACGGCTTGACGCTGATGGGCGTGGCCTCGGTGGTGCAAACGCTGATCACCGGCATCTTGGTGATCTTGGCGGTGGCCGGTGACCAAATCTCGCACAAAGGAGCACGTTAATGAACTCGACCCCCATCATGCATGCCCGCACGCCCTTGGTGATGCAGGCCACCGGCTTGGTCAAGCGTTACGGCCAAGTCACCGCCTTGGACGGCACCGACTTTGAACTGCGCGCCGGAGAGATCTTGGCCGTCATCGGTGACAACGGCGCGGGCAAGTCCTCGCTGATCAAGGCGCTGTCTGGTGCGACCGTGCCCGACGAAGGCCAGTTGCTGCTGGACGGCAAGCCGATGCAGTTCCGCTCGCCGATTGATGCGCGCAAAGCCGGTATCGAAACCGTCTACCAAGACTTGGCCGTGGCCCCCGCCATGACCATTGCCGAGAACCTGTTTTTGGGCCGAGAACTGCTCAAGCCCGGCGTGCTGGGCCAATGGCTGCGCATCTTGGACAAAAAAGCCATGCTGGCCCAAGCCATCAGCCGCATGCAAGAGCTGAAAGTCGGCATCCGCTCGATGACCCAGCCGGTCGAAACCCTGTCGGGCGGCCAGCGCCAATGCGTGGCTGTGGCCCGCGCCGCCGCCTTTGCCCGCCATGTGGTCATCATGGACGAGCCCACCGCCGCCTTGGGCGTGAAAGAAGGCAACATGGTGCTGGAGCTGATCCGCCGCGTGCGCGACCAAGGTCTGCCGGTGATTTTGATCAGCCACAACATGCCGCACGTGTTCGAGATTGCCGACCGCATCCACATCCAGCGCTTGGGCAAACGCGCCGCCATCGTCAACCCCAAGACCATCAGCATGAGCGACACCGTTGCCGTGATGACGGGTGCCAAAACCGTAGACGACCTGCCGGAGGACGCTCATGCTTAAAGGCATCGACCCGCTGCTCACCCCTGAGCTGCTCAAACTGCTGGCTGAAATGGGCCATGACGACGCGCTGGTGCTGGCCGACGCCAACTTCACCGCCATGAGCTTGGGCGCGGGCAAACCCGTGCTGCGCTTGCCCGGTGCCAGCATGGAACGCGCCGTGCGCGCCGTCAGCTCGGTGTTGCCGCTGGCCGCCGACGTGGCGCACCCGGTGGCCTTCATGCAAGTCAGCGGCACCGAACCACCGTCGCTGTCGGCGCTGCAACGCGAAGTGCTGGAAGTGCTCAACCCCCTGCTGCTGCCCGACCAGCAAGCCGAACCCGTAGAACGCTACGCTTTTTACGACCGCGTGCGCCAAGCCTACGCCATCGTCGTCACGGGTGAAATGCAGCCCTTTGGCAACTTCATCTTGCGCAAAGGCGTGATCGGAGAAAATCTGCGGCAATGAAACCCGCCACCGCTGCCGACACAACGCTCACCGCCCCCGACACCCTCGCACCGCTGCGCCCGCGCGGTTCCAACAACGGAGGCTTGCGGCAGTACAACGAGCGCGTGGTGTTGCACGCCATCCGCGTCCACGGCAGCTTGCCCAAAGCCGACATCGCCCGGCTCACCGGCCTGACAGCGCAAACCATCGGCCTGATCACCACGCGCCTTGAAGACGAAGGGCTGCTGCTCAAACAAGAGCGCGTGCGTGGCCGCATCGGCCAGCCGTCGGTGCCGCTGGCGCTGCATCCCGACGGGGCATATGCCATCGGCATCAAAGTGGGACGGCGGCGCACCGAATCGCTGTTGGTTGATTTCACCGGCCAAGAGCGCGCCCGCTACACGCTGAGCTACGACTTTCCCGATCTGGCCACATTGCGCCCCACCATTGCGCGGCACTTGGCCCAATTCACCCAACAACTCGGGCCGCTGGCAGCGCGGCTGGTGGGCGTGGGTGTGGTGGCTCCATTCCAGCTTGGCGGCTGGCACCGGATGCTGGGCTTGTCACCCGAACAAGCCGACGTGTGGAGCCACATCGACTTGGGCGCTGAAATCCAGAACTTGACGTCGTTGCCCGTCAGCTTTTCGCGCGACACCTTGGCCGCCTGCGTGGCCGAGTTGGTCAATGGCCGAGGCCACGACCTGAAGAATTTTTTGTACCTGTATGTGGACACCTTTGTCGGCGGCGGGCTGGTGCTGAACTCGCAACTGCACGCGGGTGCACACGGCAACGCGGGCGCGGTGGCATCGCTGCCCCTGCAAGCCGCCCGCCCCGGCAACCTGCCGCCGCAGTTGATCAGCCAAGCCTCGCTGTGGGAGTTGGAACAACTGCTGCGGCGCGACCAGCTCGACCCCAGCGCCGCCTATGACGAACGGGCGCTGCAAGCCCCCTACGCCGCCTGCACCGCCCGCTGGCTGGACGAAGCCGCCTGGGCGCTGGCGCACTGCATCGTCAGCGGCACCGCGATGCTGGATTTACAAGACGTGGTGCTGGACGGCTCCATAGACCGCGCCCTGCTGCAACAACTGCTGGAACGCACCGAAGCCGTACTGCCCCAGTGCAACTGGGAAGGGCTATGGCCGCCGCGCCTGCACGCAGGCCGCATCGGCCCCCACGCCTGCGCCCTG
>CALMOI010000186.1 GCA_937871735.1 uncultured Comamonadaceae bacterium | reverse complement strand
ACGTGCTGCTGGGCATCACCAAGGCCTCGCTGTCGACCGACTCGTTCATCTCGGCGGCTTCCTTCCAGGAAACCACCCGCGTGCTGACCGAAGCGGCCATCATGGGCAAGAAGGACGAGCTGCGCGGCCTGAAGGAAAACGTGATCGTCGGTCGCTTGATTCCTGCCGGTACCGGCTTGGCTTACCACCAAGCGCGCAAAGCCAAGGACGAAATGGACGACGCCGAGCGCCGCGCCATCGCCGAAGCCGAAGCTGCCGAACTGGCCGAGTCGCACGACTTGACCGAAGTGGGCACCGACGACGTGTCTGCTGACTAAGCGGCCTGCGTGCCTCTGAGACTCCACCGGCTTTGCAGCGGGTGGAGCAAGTGCCCAAAGTTTGGCCTCGGCTGACTTTGGGCTTTTTTCATGGTTTGGAGACCCCTTTGACTCCTGTGCAAATTCCTTTGTGGCGGCAGTTGCAAGCCACCGCGCAAGTGCTGAGCGAGGTGCGCGCAGGTCGCTCGCTGACCGCTGTGCTGGAGCGCATCCCGCGCGAACTGCGTCCTGGCGTGCAGGCGCTGTCGTTTCATGTGCTGCGCGTGCTGGGCCGGGCGCAGGCGCTGCGCCAGCAACTGGCGCGCCGCGCCCCGCCCGAGTCCGCTGAAGCGCTGCTGTGCGTGGCGCTGGCCTTGATTTGGCGCGCCGAAGATGCGCCCTACGAAGCCTTTACCTTGGTCGATCAAGCGGTGGAAGCGGCCAAGCGCCAGCCCGAAACCCGTCCCCAAGCCACCTTCATCAACGCCTGTTTGCGGCGATTTTTGCGGGAACGCGAGGCGCTGCTGGCCGTGACCGAGCGCGACGCGGTGGCGCAGTGGAACCATCCGCGCTGGTGGATTCAGCGCTTGAAAAACGACCATCCGCAGCACTGGGAGGCCATCTTGCGCGCCAGCGCCGTGCCGCCGCCGATGGCGCTGCGGGTGAATGCGCAGCGTTCCACCGTGCCTGATTACCTGCGCACCTTGGCCGATGCGGGCATCGCCGCCAGCGCTTTGGGGCAGACCGGTGTGGTGCTGGCCCGACCCACGCCGGTGCAAGAGATTCCCGGTTTCGCTGAAGGTGCGGTGTCGGTGCAAGACGCGGGCGCGCAACTGGCCGCGCCACTGCTGTTGGCCGATTTGCCCCAGCCCGCCCAGCGCCCGCTGCGCATCTTGGACGCTTGCGCCGCGCCCGGTGGCAAAACCGCGCATCTGTTGGAGCTGGCCCCGAACGCGCACGTCACGGCGCTGGACATTGACCCCGTGCGCTGCGAGCGCATCCGCCAGAACCTAGAACGTGTGCAAGCCAGCGCCCAAGTGCTGGCCGCTGATGCCGCTCAAACCGCCGCATGGTGGGACGGCCAGCCCTTTGACGCGATCTTGCTGGATGCGCCCTGCACCGCCTCGGGCATCGTGCGCCGCCACCCGGACGTGCGCTGGTTGCGCCGCGAAACCGACATCGCCCAGCTTGCCGAAATCCAAGCGCGGCTGCTGCGCACGCTGTGGCCGTTGCTGCAACCGGGCGGTCGATTGCTGTATTGCACGTGCTCGGTGTTCCGCGCAGAAGGCAGCGCGCAGGTGCAAGCGTTTCTTGCGCGCCACACCGATGCGCTATTGCGCGCCTCGCCAGGGCATTTGATACCCCAACAAACCACGCTGCATGGCGCAGTCTCAGACAATCCATCAGGTGACCATGACGGATTCTTCTACGCCCTGTTGGAAAAACGCGCCGCTTAAGCCCACCTTGACCCACGTCCGCCGCAATCAGCGCGCTGACGCTTGGGTGCGGTGTTGGGTGGCGTTGACGTGGGCGTGGGCGCTGGTTGGGGCGCTGCTGCTGCCCGCTCAAGCTCATGCCGAGGGCGCGCCGCTGGAGATCACCCAACTGCGCGCCGAACGCACCGATGACGGTGTCTACCTCAGCGCGCAAATGCGGCTGGAACTGCCGCCCAGCGTGGAAGATGCGCTTTCCAAAGGCTTGGCGCTGTTTTTTGTCGCCGAAGCTGACGTGCTGCAAGAGCGTTGGTACTGGTCAGACCGCAGCATGGCCAGCCGTCGCCGTTATCTGCGTCTGGCCTACCAGCCTTTGACGCGGCGCTGGCGCTTGAACCAGTCCAGCGAGCCGCTGACCAACACGGGTTTGGGCGTGAGCATCAGCCAGCACTTCGACAGTTTGTCCGAGGCTTTGCAAGCCGTGCAGCGCCTGAGCCAATGGAAAATTGCCGACAGCAATGTGCTGGATACGGAGTCCAAGCACACCGTGGATTTTCGTTTCCGGCTCGATGTGTCGCAGCTGCCCCGGCCTTTCCAAATGGGCGTGGTGGGGCAGTCCGACTGGAATTTGGTCGCCTCGCGCAAGCTGCGCATCCGCTCTGAGTCTGGCAAGTGAGCGCCACAGCAACAGCCAGCGCCGCTTACCGCAATATCTCCGCCCGTTTGGTGCGCTGGGTGTTGGGTTGGGGCTTGATCGCGTTGGTGGTCTTGGGCGTGTTTTTGCTGTTCTTGCTGATCGAGGCCACCAACAACCGCGAGCTGTACGAGCGCAATTACGTGCGCCTCTTCGTGCTGAACGTGGTGGTTGCCACCGCGCTGGTCGGCGTGATTGTGTGGGCGGTGTTTCAAATGCTGTCGCGGCTCAGGCGCGGCAAATTTGGCAGCCGCTTGCTGCTCAAGCTGGCGGCGGTGTTTGCGCTGGTCGGCTTTGCGCCGGGCGTGCTGATTTACGTGGTGTCGTACCAGTTCGTGTCGCGCTCGATTGAGAGCTGGTTTGATGTGAAGGTGGAAGGCGCGCTCAACGCTGGGTTGAACTTGGGGCGCGCCACCTTCGATGCCTTGGCCAACGACTTGGGCAATAAAACCCGCACAGCGGCCAATCAGTTGTCGGGCACCTCGGATGCGGCGGCGGGTTTGGCCTTAGAGCGCTTGCGCGACCAACTTGATGCCAGCGATGTGATCTTGTGGAGCCCCACGGGCACGCTGGTGGCCAGCGCGGGCAAGTCGCGCTTCCAAATCAACCCTGCGCGCCCCAGTTTTCAGCAATTGCGCACGGTGCGCAGCCAGCGGTTGCAAACCCAAGTGCTGGGTTTGGATGAAGCCGCGACTGGCGCAAGCAGTCAAGCGCGCATCGTGGCGCTGGCCGTGGTGTCCACGCCCAACATCGGCTTGTTGGCTGAACCGCGCTATTTGCAGGTGACGCAAGTTTTGCCCACTGCGTTGGTCGCCAATGCAGTCGCGGTGCAAGAGGCTTACCGCGAGTACCAAGAACGTGCCTTGGGCCGCGAAGGCTTGCGGCGCATGTACATCGGCACGCTCACGCTGTGCTTGTTTTTGGCGGTGTTGGGCGCGGTGCTGCTGGCCGTGGTGCTGGGCAACCAACTGGCGCGCCCCTTGCTGCTGATGGCCGAAGGCGTGCGCCAAGTGGCGGCTGGCGACCTCAGCCCCAAACCCGTGATGCAAGGCAAAGACGAATTGCGTGGCCTGACGCGATCTTTTGCCGACATGACGCAGCAACTCGCTGACGCGCGCGGTGCTGTCGAGCGCAGCATGACGCAGCTTGATGAAGCCCGCTCCAGCCTGCAAACCATCCTCGATAACCTGACGGCGGGCGTGATCGTGCTGGACGCGCAGTGGGTCGTGTTGTCCTCTAACCCCGGCGCGACGCGCATTTTGCGCACGCCGCTGACGCTGCACCAAGGCCAAGCGCTGGCGGATATTCCTGGTCTGGACAGTTTTGCCACCAGCGTGCAAGCCGAGTTCGCCGCCTTTGAGGGCGAGCAGCACCAGCACGGCTTGGATCACTGGCAGCAGTCGTTTGCGCTGCATCCCTCGCACGCGCTCACGCAAGGGCTGCCGCACGACGCCATCACCTTGGTGGCGCGTGGCGCGCTGCTGCCCGATGCCACACGGCTCTTGGTGTTTGACGACATCTCTGAAATCGTCTCGGCGCAGCGGGCGCAAGCTTGGGGCGAAGTGGCGCGTCGGCTGGCGCATGAAATCAAAAACCCGCTCACGCCGATTCAACTGTCGGCTGAGCGGCTGGAAATGAAGCTCACCGGCAAGCTGCCGCCGCCTGAGCAGGCCATGTTGACCAAATCAGTCAAAACCATCGTCGATCAGGTTGATGCCATGAAGCGGCTGGTCAACGAGTTCCGCGACTACGCCCGCCTGCCCGCCGCTGATTTAAAGCCTCTGGACTTGAACGCGCTGGTGCAAGACGTGCTGCAACTGTATGGCGGTGAAGGCACCGAGGCCCATGCCAGCAGCGCGGGCTATATCCAAACGGAGCTCGATCTCGCTTGCCCGCTGGTGCGCGGCGATGCCCAGCAACTGCGGCAAGTGATTCACAACCTGCTGCAAAACGCCCAAGACGCAGGCGAGGGCGTTGCCCGCAGCGCTGGTGCGAGTCTCGCGCTGCCCATCATCATCCGTACCCAATGGAATGACAGCTCAGGCCGCGTGCGACTGAGCGTGCTTGACCACGGGCCGGGCTTTCCCGATCACATCTTGAAGCGCGCTTTCGAGCCTTACGTCACCACCAAGACCAAAGGCACCGGCTTGGGGCTGGCGGTGGTGAAGAAAATTGCCGACGAACACGGCGCGCGCGTTGACATCTCCAACCGTATCGCCGACGGCGTGGTCAGTGGTGCGCAAGTCTCGTTATCATTCGCTATGGACAACACGCGGGCCAGCTAGTCGGCCCAGCGGTCACACCCACGGGATTAACGCAGCAATCATGGCAAATATATTGGTGGTCGACGATGAACTGGGCATTCGTGATTTGCTGTCCGAAATTCTCAATGACGAAGGCCACAATGTCGAATTGGCCGAAAACGCCGCGCAAGCTCGTGCGGCGCGGCTGCGTGATCGGCCAGACTTGGTGCTGCTCGACATCTGGATGCCCGACACCGACGGCGTGACGCTGCTCAAAGAATGGGCTTCCAGCGGTTTGTTGACCATGCCCGTGATCATGATGAGCGGTCATGCCACGGTGGACACCGCAGTCGAAGCCACGCGCATCGGCGCGCAGTCGTTTCTGGAAAAGCCGATCACCTTGCAAAAGCTGCTTAAGGCGGTGGAGCAAGGCTTGGCGCGTGACCTGCATCGCAAGTCGCTCAACAGCTTGCCGACGGCTCCTGCTGCTGCGGAACTGACGGTGGAGTCCAGCATGACGGGTGGCGTAGGCTTACTCACCACGCCGCCTGAGCTGCCAACGCCGGGCCGCCAAAGTTTCGATCTGAGCCTGCCTTTGCGTGAGGCCCGCGACGAATTCGAGAAGGCTTATTTCGAGTTTCATCTCGCCCAAGAAAACGGCTCCATGACCCGCGTGGCTGAAAAAACCGGCTTGGAACGCACGCACTTGTACCGCAAGCTCAAGCAACTTGGCATTGATTTGTCACGCGGAAAACGTCAAAACAGTGCTTGAGGTG
>CALMOI010000185.1 GCA_937871735.1 uncultured Comamonadaceae bacterium | reverse complement strand
TGCACCCGATGGGCATGGTGTTCTCGGCGCTGCTGATGAGCATGTTCTACATCGGCGGCGAGCTGGCGCAGTCGCGCATGGGCTTGCCTAAATCCATCACCGGGGTGTTCCAAGGGCTGCTGCTGTTCACGCTGCTGGCCTCGGACACGCTGGTGGCTTACCGTTTCAAACTTGCCAAGGGAGCTGCCTGATGGAGTCTTATGCCTTGCTGCTGGCCGCCACGCTGAACGCGGGCACGGTGCTGGCGATAGCCGCCTTGGGCTTGTTGATCAACGAGCGCGCAGGCATCGTCAACTTGGGCGCGGAGGGGCTGATGCTCTGCGCTGCCATTGCCGGGTTTGCCACCGTGGTTCACACCGGCAACGACTGGCTTGGGTTTTTGGCCGGCATGGGCGCAGGCGCGCTGATGGCCGCTGTGTTCGGCTGGCTGGTGATTTGGCTGGGCACCAACCAGTACGCCACCGGGCTGGCGCTGAGTTTGTTTGGCGTGGGCTTTTCGGCGTTTGCGGGCATCCGCTACGTGCAAGAAAAGCTGCCTGAACGGCCCCATTTCTCCATTCCCCTGCTGGGCGACATTCCGCTGATTGGCCCGGCGCTGTTTCGCCAGCACCCGCTGGTCTACATGGTGATGGCTTTCACGGCGTGGCTGATTTGGTTTTTGTACCGCACCCGCAGCGGGCTGGTCCTGCGCTCAGTGGGTGAATCGCCTGAATCGGCACACGCGCTGGGCTACCCGGTGCGCCGCATTCGGCTGCTGGCGGTGATGGCGGGCGGCGCGCTGTGCGGGCTGGCCGGGGCTTACATCTCGGTGGTCTACACGCCGCTGTGGGTTGAAGGCATGGTGGCCGGTAAGGGCTGGATTGCGCTGGCGCTGACCACTTTTGCCACTTGGCGACCGGCGCGGGTGCTGTTGGGCGCGTACCTGTTTGGCGGCGTGACCATGCTGCAATTTCACCTGCAAGGCGCGGGTGTCGATGTGCCCAGCCAGTTCTTGAGCATGCTGCCCTATGTGGCCACCATCGTGGTGTTGGCGCTGATTTCGCGCAACCCAGCTTGGATCAAGGTGAACATGCCCGCTTCGCTTGGGAAGCCGTTTCACCCCGGTTCATAATTTTGTCTTCTCCACTGTCCCTCAAAGGTAAATCAATGACCGATCTGCAAAAACGTACTTTGCTCAAGATGGCGGCCCTGTCCGCCGTGGCGGCTGCGGCCCTGACCGCGTGCGGTCAAAAAGAAGAAGCCAAACCGGCAGCAGCACCGGCTGCACCTGCGGCCTCGGCTCCGGCCAAGCCCGAACCGTTGAAGGTGGCATTTGCCTATGTCGGCCCGGTGGGTGACGGCGGCTGGACTTACGCCCACGACAACGGTCGCAAAGCGGTGGAGAAAGAATTCGGCGACAAGATCATCACCACCTTCGTGGAAAAAGTGCCAGAAAGCGCTGACGCTGAGCGCGTGATCCGCGACATGGCCGCCCAAGGCAACACGCTGATTTTCGGCACCACCTTTGGCTACATGGAGCCCATGCTCAAGGTCGCCGCTGACACCAAGGGCGTGAAGTTTGAGCACGCCACCGGCTACAAAACCGCCGACAACATGCGCACCTACGACAGCCGCACCTACGAAGGCGCGTACATGGCGGGCGTGATCGCAGGCAAGATGACCAAGACCAACACGCTGGGCGTGGTCGGCTCGATCCCAATTCCTGAGGTGATTCGCAACATCAACTCGTTCACGCTGGGCGCGCAAAGCGTCAACCCCAAGATCAAGACCAAGGTGGTCTGGGTCAACGAGTGGTTCAACCCGCCCAAAGAAACCGAAGCCGCCACCTCGCTGATCAACGGCGGCGCTGATGTGCTGATGCAAAACACCGACTCCTCCGCCGTGCTGCAAACCGCCGAAAAAATGGGCAAGCGCGCCTTCGGCTGGGATTCGGACATGACCGCTTACGGCCCCAAGGCGCACTTGGGCTCGGCGGTGATCAACTGGGGCCCGTACTACATCAAGGCCGTGCGTGACGCGCTGGACGGCAAGTGGGCCACCAGCCAAAGCTGGTGGGGCGTGAAAGAAGGCGCTATCGACATGGTCTCGGTGGCCGCTGACGTGCCCGAAGATGCCAAGAAAAAGCTGGCAGAAGTCAAAGCAGGCCTGAAAGACGGCAGCTTCGTGATCTGGAAAGGTCCGATCATGGGCGCTGACGGCAAGGAAGTGCTGGCCAAAGATGTGGTCGCTGACGACAAGTTCTTGGGCGGCGTCAGCTTCTACGTCAAGGGCGTGGAAGGCAAGATCCCCGGCAGCGACAAGAAGTAACCCACCAGAGGACGCAAGCTGCGGCTTGCGCCCGGTGCCACCAGCCACGCAGCGTGCTTGCGTGGCTTTTTTTATGCCGGTTTTGGCATAGGATGGCTTTCCCGTCGGCCACTGCTGGCCGATTCAAATTGAGGAGCAGCCATGTTCAAAGTTCACCCTGTCGCCCCACACCGCCTGCCCGCTTTGCTGCGCGCCATGCCCAAGGCCGAGCTGCACATCCACATCGAAGGTTCGCTGGAGCCTGAGTTGATTTTCAAGCTGGCCGAGCGCAACGGTGTCACGCTGCCCTACGCCAATGTCGAAGCCTTGCGCGCCGCCTACGCCTTCACCAATTTGCAGAGCTTTTTGGACATCTATTACGCCGGGGCCAGCGTGCTGCTGCACGAGCAAGACTTCTACGACATGGCTTGGGCCTATTTCGAGCGCGCTCACGCCGACAACGTGGTGCATGCCGAGTTGTTTTTTGACCCGCAAACCCACACCGCGCGCGGCGTGCCCATCGCCACCGTCATCAATGGCTTGCACCGCGCTTGCGTGGATGCGGCCCAACTGGGCGTCAGCGCGGCGCTGATCTTGTGCTTCTTGCGCCACCTGAGCGAAGACGACGCGCTCGCCACGCTGGAGGCCGCGCTGCCGCACCGCGACCAGTTCATCGGCGTAGGGTTGGATTCGAGCGAGCTGGGCCACCCGCCCGAAAAGTTTGCCTGCGTCTTTGCCCGCGCCCGCGAGCTGGGCTTGCACTTGGTGGCCCACGCGGGCGAAGAAGGCCCGCCCGCCTACATCTGGAGCGCGCTGGACGTGCTCAAGGTGGAGCGCATCGACCACGGCGTGCAAAGCGCACAAGACCCAGCCTTGCTGGCCCGTTTGGCGCACGAGCGCATACCGCTGACGGTGTGCCCGCTGTCCAACCTCAAGCTGTGCGTGTTTCCTGATTTGAAGGCGCACAACTTGGGCAAGCTGCTGGACGCGGGCCTGTGCGTCACCATCAACTCGGATGACCCGGCCTACTTCGGCGGCTACCTCAACGAGAACTTTGTGCAGACCTTTGCCGCGCTGCACCTGTCCACCCAAAACGCTTGGACGCTGGCGCGCAACAGCATCGACGCCAGCTTTGCCCCCGAGGCTGACAAGCGCGAGTGGCTGCACCGCCTCAAGCTGGTGTTTGAAGGATTTGTTGAACATGACGACTGAGTACACCCCTTTGCCCGACACCCAAGGCTGGCGCGCCGCCTTGTTGCGGTTTGATGCGCAGGGCCAAGCGCAGTACGACAGCGATGGTCTGCTAGTCACCGCGCCCAACGCTCAGGGCGTGCGCGTGGTGTTGGCGGCAGGCAGTTATGCCGCGCTGGCACCGGCTTACCCGAATCTGCCGGTAATTCATCTGCCCGGACGCATCATCGCGCCGGGCTTTGTTGATTTGCACATTCACTACCCGCAAACCGACGTGATTGGCTCGCCCGCCGAAGGGCTGCTGCCTTGGTTGGAAAACTACACCTTCCCGCACGAGTCGCAGTTCCATGACGAGGCCCACGCCGCCGAAGTCGCCGAGTTCTTCCTCGACGAGTTGGCGCGCAACGGCGTGACCACCGCGCTGACTTTTGCGACCTCGCACGCAGCGTCGGTTGATGCGCTGTTTGGCGCAGCGCAGCGGCGCGGCCTGCGCTTGATCACCGGCAAAGTTCTGCAAGACAGCCACAGCCCCGACGGCGTGCGCGACCAAACCGAGCAAAGCCTGCGCGACACCGAAGCGCTGATCGCCCGCTGGCACGGCGTGGATCGGCTGGGCTACGCCATCACGCCGCGTTTTGCGCCCAGTTGCAGCGCGGCGCAGTTGCGCGGCGCGGGCGAGTTGGCCGCAGCGCACCCGGACGTGTGGATCCAATCGCATGTCGCTGAAAACTTGGACGAAATTGCCTGGGCGCGTTCGCTGTTTCCCGACTCGCGCAGCTACTTGGCGATCTACGACGACCACGGCCTGATGCGCGAACGTGCGCTCTATGCCCACTGCATTCACTTTGACGACGACGATCGGGCGCTGATGCGCGATCGCGGCGCGGCGGCAGCGGTGTCGCCCACCAGCAATTTGTTTTTAGGCAGCGGTTTTTTTGACTTCGTGGGGGCCGACCGCGTGGGCTTTGGTTACGGTTTGGCCAGCGATGTGGGCGGCGGCACCAGCTTCAGTCCATTTCACACCATGCTGGCGGCCTACAACGTGGGGCGCGAAGGGCAGCTCAAAACGGGTTTGAGCTTGTCACCCCAGCGGTTGTGGTGGTTGCACACCGCAGGCGCGGCCCAAACCTTGGGGCTGGCGGGCGTGGTGGGCAACTTGCAGCCGGGTTGTGAGGCCGACTTCATCGTGCTGAACCCAGCGGCCACGCCCTTGTTGGCTCGCCGCACCGCTCAGGCGCACAACCTGGACGAACTGCTGTTCGCCATGATCGTCTTGGGTGACGACCGCTTGGTGGAACAGACGGTCATTGCCGCCGTTCGCTGAGTTCCTGAGCTGAGTTGTTCGTGGACTCAGCTCACCAGCTTTTTGTCGCGCAGGTACTTGGCCAAGCCACAGTAGCCTTCGCGATTCAAGATGTCGGTCTCGGTTTTGGCGGGCAACATCTTCTCTTTGACCTCAGCGGCGGCGCGATTACCTTGAGATTCGCGGATGAAGCCGATGACCCGCTCAAACTTCAAGACTTCGCTTTGGCATTGATCTGTGCTGGGCCCGGTCGCTGCTGTGGGTGGGTGACTTGCTGTTTCAGCAGACAACAGTCCGCTGGACAGCAACAGGGAAAATCCAAGAATCGTTTGTGTGAGCTTCATTGGTGATAACCCTCGCAACTGATGGAAGAAGCTACAGTATATGGAGCAGGTTACAAAAATGCTGCGCTGCAACAAAACTGTGATCTTGCGTGGTTCTGACGCCACATGCCAAGGTTGCACTGAGCGCCTGAGGCTGCCACCTACAATCCCCAGCCGCACCGGAGAAGATCACGATGAGCATCAAAAGCGACAAATGGATACGCCGCATGGCCGAGCAGCACGGCATGATTGAACCCTTCGAGCCGGGGCAAATCCGGCAAGATGCCGAGGGGCGAAAAATCGTCAGCTACGGCACCAGCAGCTATGGTTACGACATT
>CALMOI010000184.1 GCA_937871735.1 uncultured Comamonadaceae bacterium | reverse complement strand
CTGCCCGGCGACATCGGCGAGCGCTGGACGCGCCACTTTGGCTGCGAAATCATCGACGGCATCGGCTCCACCGAAATGCTGCACATCTTCTTGTCCAACCGCCCCGGCGACGTGCGCTACGGCACCACCGGCAAACCGGTGCCCGGCTACGAAGTCGAATTGCGCGATGAAAACGGCAAAGTTGTGGGCGACGGTGAGATTGGCGATCTGTACATCAAAGGCCCCAGCGCCGCGCTGATGTACTGGAACAACCGCGACAAATCGCGCGAAACCTTCCAAGGCGCATGGACCAAAAGCGGCGACAAGTACACCCGCGATGCGGACGGCTACTACACCTACGCCGGGCGCAACGACGACATGCTCAAAGTCAGCGGCATCTACGTCTCGCCGTTTGAGGTCGAAGCCACCGTGATGCAGCACCCCGCCGTGCTGGAATGCGCCGTGGTCGGCAAGCAAGACACTGACGGGCTGATCAAAACCAAAGCCTTCATCGTCCTGAAGACCGGCCAAACCTTGACCGAAGCCGACGTGAAAGCCTTCTGCAAAGAGCACTTGGCCCCGTACAAATACCCGCGCTTTGTCGAGTTTGTGCAAGAGCTGCCCAAGACCGCCACCGGCAAGATCCAACGCTTTCGGCTGCGGGCGCTGGAGAATGCGGCGGGTTAAAACCTGCCTTGGGAAATAAAACGGGCCTGCAATTGCGCAGGCTCCGCTCTTAATTTCGAGCCAAAACGAAGGAGCATTCCCGAACATTGCGGCCCGCAAAACTGATGACCGCACCGCCTTCCAGCCGAGGCGTGCCAGACTTTTTATCAATACTGCCCGTCACAACCGTTTGCCAAGGGCGATTGCGATCCGCGAAATAAAATCCTTCGCCGTCCAGACGGAATTTGCCTTGTTTATCGATTGCGCCGCTCAACTCCTCTTGGTAGCTGGCATCGCTTCGGTGCATCAGAATTTTTCCAGCTGAGATTTCTGCGGTCGCGCGGACATTGAAAGAACGTTGACCTTTCGGGCTTTGATCAAAGTGATGTGGCCCGCATTGGAAAAACCCGCTCCATGCGCCCGCTAAATTTAAAGCTTCTTTGGGTGGCGGTGTTTTTTCAACATCGCGCGGCTTGGGTACATCAACATGCGCGATGGCCTCATTTGTATTTTGAGACGGCACCGCTGGCGGTGGAGATACCGGCTCGGCAACCACAGCAGGCTGAATCGGCGCGGGTGGCGCAACCTCTTGCGGGGCATTTTGAACAACGGGCGGATCAGGCTGCGGTGTCGCTGGCTCAATGGGGCTTCGGGTCACTGGCTCAACAGGCGGCGGCACAGAAACCACCGCTGGCTGCATGGACTCAGGTGATTGGGCCGCGTCTTTTTTCAGCCCAGGTAGCAACAGGTTGCCCACCCCGATCACAACCAAGCCCACCAGACCCAAACCCAGCCACTTGCCAGCCTGAGTGCGCAACTGCGTGTTGGCGGCCAAGTTTTGACCCAGCTTGTAGCCCCACTGTTGAGCCTGACCGGAGCCCGCCGCAGTCGCCGCAACAGTTGGCTGAGTTGTCTTTGCTGGCGCTTGATCTACAAACTTACTCGAATCAATGACATTGTTGTAAAACTGTCGGCAGTATTTTTGAAATTCAGCGCACCATTTTGCATGGGGCTCTTCATACAAAGATTCTCCGGTAATTCTGATTTTTAATACTGCGCAAGAACAAATCGTCTCCAGAAATTCCGGGGTCATGCCATAGTAGCCATACTCAAAACAATAAGCTGTTTTTCCGATGTGCTCTACATTGGTATTTGATTCATGGT
>CALMOI010000183.1 GCA_937871735.1 uncultured Comamonadaceae bacterium | reverse complement strand
CTTCAGCGGTTTCGTAGGGCACGTCGATGAACTTGGCACCCAGCGACTCGATCTGCTCTTTCACCGAGGGGCGCACGTCTGACGCTTCAATCACCGCGCCCAAACGGCGTGCCGTGGCAATCGCCTGCAAACCGGCCACGCCCACGCCCAAAATCACCACGCGCGCGGCTTTGACCGTGCCCGCTGCCGTCATCAGCATGGGAAAGAAGCGTTGGTACTTGTCCGCCGCCATCATCACCGCCTTGTAACCGGCAATGTTGGCTTGGCTGGAGAGCACGTCCATGCTTTGCGCGCGGGTGGTGCGCGGGGCCGCTTCCAGCGCAAAGCTGGTCAAACCCGCCTTGGCCAGCAACTGCAAGCCGTCGCGGTCAAAGGGGTTGAGCATGCCGACAACCGCTGTGCCCGCAAGCATCAAGGCGATTTCAGCTTCAGACGGGCTGCGCACTTTCAGCACCAGCGCGGCACCCAGGGCACCGGCAGCATCAGTGATTTCAGCCCCAGCGGCGGTGTAAGCCGCGTCCGTCACACTGGCGCTCAGGCCAGCGCCAGACTGCACGCGCAGCGTGTGGCCTTGAGCTTTGAGCTTTTTCACCGTTTCAGGGGTGGCGGCAACGCGGGTCTCGCCTGCCGTCGTTTCGGCAGGTACGCCTATCAGCATGGGCAACTCCTCAAGTAAAGTAATGGAATGAAATCAAAGATGATTGTCATCATAGTTGCTTTAGGGCGACTATCTTTACCATCTCTGTCGGCAAGCTTACATAGCCGCGCCATTTTGGAGGATTTCTGCAATTCTGTGGGCGAGATAATCTCGACATGACACAACGCTGGACACCCCACGTCACCGTGGCCGCCATCATCGAACGCGATGGCCGCTACCTCTTGGTTGAAGAACACACACCCGACGGCTTGCGCCTGAACAACCCGGCAGGCCACCTCGATCTGGGCGAATCCCCGGTAGAAGGCTGCGCCCGCGAGGCACTGGAAGAAACCACCCACAGCTTCACGCCCACGGCGCTGGTGGGCGTGTACCTGTCGCGCACCATCCGCAGCGACACGGGCGAAGACATCACCTACCTGCGCATGGCCTTCAGCGGCGACTTGGGCGAAGCCGACAGCAGCCGCACGCTGGACGACGGCATCGTGCGCACCCTGTGGATGACGCCCGACGAAGTGCGCGCCAGTGCCCATCGCCACCGCAGTCCGCTGATCGTGCGCTGCATGGAAGACCACTTGGCCGGACAACGCTTTGCGCTGTCGCTGGTCTACACCGATCCCAGCATCGTCCACCCCCATTGATGGATGCAGCCGCCAGTTGGGCCACGTGGGCCGTGCTGGCTGCCGCTGCATTCGGCGCGGGCGTGTTGAACGCGCTGGCCGGTGGCGGTAGCTTTTTGACCTTTCCGGCGCTGGTGTGGGCGGGCGTGCCGCCCATCGCCGCCAACGCCACCAGCGCACTGGCCGTCAGCCCCGGTTACTGGGGCAGCACGCTGGGCTTTAAAACCGAGCTGCGCACCCTGCCACCCGCACAACTGCGGCGCGAGATGGCGTTGTCAGCGCTGGGCGGCGTGCTCGGAGCAGGACTGTTGCTGATCACACCAGCCCAGGTGTTTGCGGGCGTGGTGCCTTGGTTGCTGCTGGCCGCCACGGCCTTGTTTGCCGTGGGCCCCGCACTGGTGCGACGCAGCGCCGGGGCCGGTTGGCCGCACTGGCGGGTACCGGGTTTGCTGGCGGTGTCGATTTACGGTGGCTACTTCAACGGCGGCTTGGGCATCTTGCTGATGGCGCTGTACACGCTGACGGGCGAGTCGCGGCTGAACACCATCAACGCCCTGAAAAATCTGAACTCGCTGGTGCTATCGCTGCTGTCGGTGGCGGCGTTTGCGTGGGCGGGCGCTATTGCTTGGCGCGAGGCCAGCTTGATGATGCTGGCCGCCACCGCTGGCGGCATGGCCGGTGCCCGACTGGCGCGGCGGCTGCCCGCACTAGGCGTGCGCGCCTTGGTGATCGTGACCGGGTTGGGCATGAGCGCCGCCTTCTTCGCCCGCAGCCCATGAGCACGGGGTCAGCCTGCGCCCAGCGCACCCGCCCGGACAAGATCGCACACAATAGACACCTTTTTTAACGGGAACTTCCATGCAAATCAGCGCCAACACCGTGGTCACCATCGACTACAAAGTGTCCGACACCGACAACAACTTGGTCGATCCGGGCCAGGAACCCATCGTGTTCTTGCACGGCACGGGCGGCATCTTCCCGAAAATCGAAGCCGCTTTGCTGGGCAAGAGCATCGGCGATGCACTGGAAATCGCCCTCGAACCCGCTGACGCATTCGGCGACTACAACGACGACAACCTCATCGTTGAAGCCCTGAGCAACCTGCCCGCAGGCGCTGAAGTCGGCATGCAACTGGAAGCGCACAGCGCCGAAGGCGCACGCCTGTTGACCATCACCAGCATCGAAGACGGCAAAGTCGTGCTCGACGGCAACCACCCGCTGGCCGGTGTGTCGCTGGTGTTTGCTTGCACCGTGAGCGACGTGCGCGCCGCCACCGCTGAAGAAATCGAACACGGCCACGCCCACGGCGAAGGCGGCCACCACCACTGAGTTCCTAAAATCGGCCCATGACAGTCAAACAACGCATCGTCGTGGGCCTGAGCGGCGGAGTCGATTCCGCCGTCACCGCCTACTTGCTCAAACAACAAGGCCACGAAGTCGTCGGCATCTTCATGAAAAATTGGGAAGATGACGACGACAGTGAATACTGCTCCTCCAACATCGACTTTGTGGATGCGGCCAGCGTGGCCGACGTGATCGGCATCGAGATCGAGCACGTCAACTTCGCCGCCGAATACCGAGATCGCGTCTTCGCCGATTTCCTGCACGAGTACCAAGCCGGGCGCACGCCCAACCCCGACATTCTGTGCAACGCCGAGATCAAGTTCAAAGCCTTCCTAGACCACGCGATGCGCCTAGGCGCTGACAAAATCGCCACCGGCCACTACGCCCGCACGCGGCTGAACACGGCCACACAGCGCCATGAGTTGCTCAAAGGCCTAGACCCCAGCAAAGACCAAAGCTACTTTTTGCACCGGCTGAACCAAGCACAGCTCTCGAAAACGCTGTTCCCCGTGGGCGAGTTGCACAAGACCGAGGTGCGCCGCATTGCCGCCGACATCGGCTTGCCCAACGCCAAAAAGAAGGATTCGACCGGCATCTGCTTCATCGGCGAACGGCCTTTCCGTGAGTTTTTGAACCGCTACATCTCGCGCGAGCCCGGCCCGATCAAAGACGACAAAGGCCGCACCATCGGCCAGCATGTGGGCCTGAGCTTTTACACGCTGGGCCAGCGCCAGGGTTTGGGCATCGGCGGGCTGAAGGCCAAAGGCGCGGAACTCAAAGCCGTGCAAGCGCAAGGCTTGCGCGGTGTGGGCGAGCATCAACCTTGGTTTGTGGCGCGCAAAGACATGACCGCCAACACGCTGTGGGTGGTGCAAGGCCATGATCACCCTTGGCTGCTGTCACCCCGCTTGAGCGCTACCAACGCCAGTTGGTGCGCAGGCGAGCCGCCCGTCGCCGGGCGCTGCGCCGCCAAAACCCGCTACCGCCAAGCCGATGCGGCGTGCGAATTGCACGCGGGAGCCACGCCGGATGCATTCAGCCTGCACTTTGAGCAAGCGCAATGGGCCGTCACCCCCGGCCAAAGCGCGGTGCTGTACGACGGCGAAGTCTGTCTAGGTGGCGGCGTGATTGACAGCGCCCTGAGCTGACGCGGCTGCGGGCCAACGTGGCTGGGTGATCGTGGTTTTTGCGCCAATCAGCCGCGAAGGGTGTGGAGGCGAATCTGTACAGAAATGCGGGTTTACCCGACAATCTCAGGGTTCACCCGAACCACTTGGCAGGATAGACCTGCTCCACCCCACTTCACGCCACACTGCCATGTCACGCACCACTGCTTCCGCCGCCGCTGTCACCTGCAACGCTTTCAAACGCAAACTGACGCTGATGTGGGCCATTGGTACGCTGTTGCCACTGGGCGTGTTGGCCTGCTTCTACATGGTGGCACCGTTGCCCATGTCGGCCAGCACCGTCGCCATCTTGCACACCGCCAACCGCATCGCCGCAGGCGTGGTGCTGGCGCACTGGGCCATCACGCTGCTGGTGTGGGCCGTAGCCACCGCGATGCGCACCGCCCGCCCAGCGCGCACCACCCAAACCGCGACTGCTGCGCAATGGCAGCCGGTGCAAATGCACGGCCGCGCATCAGCCTGATTCGGCAACGCCCACCGCAAAAAAGCCCGCACGAAGCGGGCTTTTTTTATTGGCTGAGAACTGACCGCCTTCTCAATGCCCGTGCAGCTTGGCGTGGATGCGCTGCGTGGCGCGCCACACCACCCACAGCACCAGCGGAATCGCCGCGCCAGCGGCGGCTTCCGGATTGATGGGCACGCCTGCGCCTTTCAAAGCCTTGCCGCCATACACCAGCAGGCTGACCACGTAGTATGAAATCGCCGCAATCGACAAGCCTTCCACCATCGACTGCAAGCGCAGTTGCAGCTCTTGGCCGTGGTTGATTTTTTCCAGCAACTGTTGGTTTTGCACCTCGGTGGCAATGTCCACGCGGGTGCGCAGCAGGGCGCTGGTGCGCGCCACCCGCTCTGACAGCGACGCCAACCGCTGCGCCGTGGCCGCCACCGTCGCCATTGCGGGCGAGAGTCGGTGTTGCATGAATTCGCCCAACTTTTGCGTGCCAGAGATCGGGATTTCGCGCAGCTCGGCGATGCGCTCATGCACCAGCGTGGCGTAGGCGCGGGTGGCGGAGAACCTGAACACATTCTCTGCCGTGGCGCGTTCGATGCGGGCCGCCAGCGACACCAGCGTGTCCAGCAGCGCCTCGTCAGAGGCGGATTTGTTCTCAAGCTGGGCGGTGATGTCGGCCAGTTGGCGCTCGGCATCGCCCAAAAGCGGCGACAACCGCTTGGCCATCGGCAAGCCGCGCAGAGCCATCAGGCGATAGGTTTCGACTTCCAGCAGACGCTGCAAGATGCGGCCCACGCGCGGCTCGGTGGTTTCGGGCGGGGCCAGCACCAGCATGCGTTCAAAGCCGTTGTCCCCGATGCGGAACTGGGTCATGGCCCACGAGTGCCCGTTGCCCAGTTGCGAGGCCACGACGTTACGTCCGCCAAACCAAGCTTGCGCCTGCTGCATCAAGCCCGGCTGCTTCAAATCGACGGCCAGCAAGGCCAGTTCCACCGCCGCCACCGTGCGGCCCGGAATGCTGCGCAGCCATTCGGGGTCTATCACGAGCGAGGTCAGCAGGTCAGGGCAGGCCTTGCCCAGCTCTATGCCTTCAGGCAAAGGCTGCACCAGCGAGTAGCGACTGAACTCGGTGTGGCGCTCCCACTTCAAGGTGTGATTGGCAAAGCGCAGTCGCAAAAAGCTGGACTGCACGCTCTCGGGCGGCAAATCAGCTTGACCGGGCAAGCGGCGCAGGTGCTCTAGCTCTTGCTCGCGGCTCACGCCCTCGTTGAGCACGGCCACATACACCACCAACGCAGGCAAACGCACCCGCGCCGAGGGCCGGGCGTGGACTTCGTCGTGCAGCGTGACGCGCAAGGCATCGTCCGGGGGCAGCAACGAGCCCGTGCGCGGCGGGGTCACCAAAGTGGGCTGAAGGTCGGCATCCGGCGAGGAAGCCCGGTCTAGAGAGGAGTTCATGCGCGCTATTTTGCCGTCTTGACGACAATTTAGCGATGTCAGTTTTGCGTCAGGCGATGCGAAATCGCCTGCGCCTCAAGAAGCTGTTGCGCCGGTGCCGACCACATTCAGCATCGCCACCGGCTCGGGGGCCAGCAGCGAACCGTCGCGCAAACCCTTCACGGTGGCCAGCGTCAGCGCGCCAATCACCAGCGAGGTCATGGCCAAAGCCGCCATCGCCACGGACTGAAACAGCGTGGGCGCGTCGGCGGTCAGTCGCAAGGTCAAACCCGCAAACGCCGCCAGCGGGAAGGACATGCCCCAAAACGTCAGCGCAAACGGCTGCGACAACGCCCGCTTGAACACGCTGGCCGCCCACGCCACAAACAGCAGCGCCACGCCCCAGCACATCCAGGCCAGCACGGGCGGCGCGCCCAATTGCAAAATCGCCAGCCCAATGGCTGACGGCGGCGACACGGTGATGAAGGTGGCGGGCAGCAGGCGCTCAGGCCACAAACCGTGCAGCCCAATGCGCACCACCAGCAGCGCCACCACCACCGGCCACAGCAGCAGCCCGATGCCCAATTGCGCCGCCGACCAGCCAGGGAAACCCAGCGTCACGCCCGCCAACGGCACCAGCACATTGCCCACCACCGGCAGCAACAGCACCGGGGTGATGCCGGGCCACAGCGGCCCGCCCGCCTTGCCCGCGCCCGGTTCCAGCCAACGCGCTAACACCCACACCGTCACGCCAAATTGCCAAATCGACCCCACGCCCCACAGCCAGCGCACCGGCATCGACGGCCCCAGCAGCGCCGTCGCCACCGTGGCCAGCAAGATCAGCGCAATCGGCATGGCGGCGACAAAAGCGTGGCGCACCGGGTGCTTGAGGTCATCGGCCAGCGCCTGTGGGTAGCGCTGCCAGCGCAGCAGCGACAAGCTCGTCAACACCAGCGCGACCAACGCCGCCACGCCGCCCAACACCCAAGCCCCCGCCCCGGCCAAATCGCCCATCAAGGGCGTGGCTTGTTGCCAAGCCAGCGCCAAGCCGCACAGGCCCATCACGATGACGAACCAAGCAGGAGTGAGAAATTTGAGCGGAGTGGCGTGTGCGGTCATAAGTGCTTCACTTTACCCGCACACCCGCTGCATCCCAGACTTCGACGCTGATCGGGATGCCCTGCCCCACGCTTTGCGTGACGGTGCAATACGACTCGAACTGCGCCAGCACACGCTCCAGTTGCGCCAAGGCCGCAGCGGGCACGCCCAGCGTCAGCACCCCGTGCATCGCCAGCACGCGGATGCGGCCTTCGGGGTTGCGCCCCACTTGGGCGGTGATGGTGCAGCGCAGCGGCTCGGGCGCTTGCTTGAACTTGCGCAGCGCAAACAGCAGTGAATCCGACAGGCAATTGCCCACCGCCGCGCACAGCAACTGCACCGGCGACGGCCCCTGCCCGCTGCCCAGCGGCGCGGGCTCGTCGCCCACCAAACCGGGAATCGCACCGCCAAACTGGATGTCAAAACGGTAATCCTGCTGCTGCGTCAGGGTGACTTGGACAGATTCATTGCTCATCAAAAATCCTTTAACGGCTGCAAGCGCCCGCTTGCATGGGCACGCCCAACTTTTTCAAGATCAGGGCCAGCGGGCAAAAATTGGTGAACCCGAATTGAAACAGATTCGCCCCCACAAAGGCGGTGAAGGCCAGCGCCCATTTGCTAACAAACAGGGGCGAGCCTTCCACGCCCAGCGCCAGCGAGGTCATGATGAACAGGCCCGCAATGATGCGGATGTAGCGTTCGACGGTCATAGAAGACTCCAGGGGACAGGAAAGAGGAAACAAGGGTGAGGGATGCGAGGGGTCAGCCTTCGTGCTGGTGGCGATACAGCGCGTAATACAGCACCGGAATCACCACCAGCGTCAGCAGCGTGGACACCAAAATGCCAAAGATCAGCGAGATGGCGAGGCCGTTGAAGATCGGGTCGTCCAAGATGAAGAACGCGCCGATCATGGCCGCCAGCCCGGTCAGGGCGATGGGCTGGGCGCGCACGGCGGCGGACTGCACCACCGCGTCGGCAAAGCGCACGCCCTGCGCTACTTGCAGCTCAATAAAGTCCACCAGCAAGATGGAGTTGCGCACGATGATCCCGGCCAGGGCGATCATGCCGATCATGCTGGTGGCGGTGAACTGACTGCCCAGCAGCGCGTGGCCGGGCATCACGCCGATCAAGGTCAGCGGAATCGGGGCCATGATGACCAGCGGCGTGACGTAGCTCTTGAACTGCGCCACCACCAGCAAATAGATCAGGATCAGGCCCACACCGTAGGCCGCGCCCATGTCGCGGAAGGTGTCGTAGGTGATTTGCCACTCGCCGTCCCACTTGATGGCGTACTGACGGTAGGTGTCCTGCGGCTGGTGAATCCAGTACTCGCCCAGCTCGCCGGTGCCGGGCAACGCGGCCTCGGCCAGCTTGGGGCGGATGGCAAACAGGCCGTACAGCGGCGAATCAAGCTGGCCCGCCATGTCGCCAAAGACGTAGCTCACCGGCAGCAAGTCTTTGGTGTAGAGCGGCTTGTCGATGATGCCGCGCTCCACCGTCACCAGCTCGGACAGCGGCACCAACTGGCCGTTGGCGGCGCGCATGGGCAACTGCAACAGCGCGTCCAGCCCGACTTGGGATTCGCGCGGCAGTTGCAGGCGCACCGGCACCGGGTACTTGCTTTGGCCGTCGTGCAGCCA
>CALMOI010000182.1 GCA_937871735.1 uncultured Comamonadaceae bacterium | reverse complement strand
GGGAACGCGATGGGGACGCTGTTCATCGAGCTGGCCAAGAAAGACGCCGAGCAGCACCAACGCAACCTGCCCGATCAGGACTTGGCCTACTTTGAAGAAGGTAGCCAGTACTTTGGCGACTACGTGCGTGGCGTGGGTTGGGCGCAGAAGTTCGCCCGCCTGAACCGCGAGGTGATGATGCAGCGCGTGATCGCCGCCGCCCGCAGCGTGATCGCTAAACCCTTCGAGACGCACCTGGAGGCGGTGAACTGCCACCACAACTACGTGCAGCGCGAAACCCACTTTGGGGCAGAGGTGCTGGTGACGCGCAAGGGCGCGGTCAGCGCCAAGGCGGGCGAGCTGGGGATCATCCCCGGCAGCATGGGGGCCAAGAGCTACATCGTGCGCGGTAAAGGCAACCCAGAGAGCTTTATGAGTTGCAGCCACGGCGCGGGTCGGGTGATGAGCCGCACCCAAGCCAAGAAACGCTACACCCTGGCCGACCAAATCCGCGCCACCGAGGGCGTGGAGTGCCGCAAAGACGCTGACGTGATCGACGAGATCCCGATGGCCTACAAAGACATCGACGCCGTGATGGCGGCGCAGCAGGACTTGGTCGAGGTGGTCTACACCTTGAAGCAGGTGGTGTGCGTGAAAGGGTAAGGGAGAAAAACGGATGACCGATGACGTAGAACTCGACGGCTCGCAGGGCGAGGGCGGCGGGCAAATCCTGCGCACGGGGCTGGCCCTGTCGCTCATCACCGGGCGGCCTTTGGTGCTGAACCATATCCGCGCCAAGCGGCCCAAGCCGGGGCTGATGCGCCAGCACCTGACCTGCGTGCAGGCCGCTGCTCAGGTGGGTGGCGCGCAGGTGAGCGGGGCCGAGCTGGGCAGCCGCACGCTGCGCTTTGAGCCGGGGCCGGTGCGCCCGGGCGAGTACCGCTTTGCGGTGGGCAGCGCGGGCAGTTGCATGCTGGTGCTGCAAACCGTGCTGTGGCCGCTGCTGCTGGCCGATGGGCCGTCCACGCTGCACCTGAGCGGCGGCACGCACAACCCGATGGCCCCGTCCTTCAGCTTTTTGCAGCGGGTGTTGCCCGCGCTGCTGGCGCAGACCGGCGGGCAGGTCACGCTGACCTTGCTGCGCCACGGCTTTTACCCAGCAGGTGGCGGCGAGGTGCGGGTGGACATCACGCCCGCAGCAGGCGGCCTGCGCCCCTTCAGCCTGATGCAGCGCGGGGCTTTGCGGGAACAGTACGCCGAATGCCTGCACGCCGCCATCCCACGCGATGTGGCGACCCGCGAGCTGACAGCGTTGGGTCAGCACCTGAGCTGGGGCACGCCCGCCGACCAGCCCGATCAGCTACGCAACCGAGGCCTGCGCACCAACGAGGGGCCGGGCAATGCGCTGATGGTGACGCTGGCCCACGAACAGATCACCGAGGTGTTTGTCAGCTACGGCCAGCGCGGCGTGACGGCTGAACAGGTGGCGCGCACCGTGGCGCAAGAGGTGCGGGCCTACTTGGCGTGCAGCGCCCCGGTGGGGCCGCATCTGGCCGATCAATTGATGTTGCCGCTGGCTTTGGCGGGGGCGGGCGAGTACCGCTGCACCGAGCTGACCGAGCACAGTCGTACCAACGCGCAAGTCATCAGCCAGTTTTTACCAGTGGATTGGCGGCTGGCTGCGCACCCGGATGGGGGCTGGCGGGTGGGCTGCGGTGGATAGGGTGCGCCACCGCGCATGCCATCACCAGCTGTTGGAGTCGTCGCTGCTGCCGCCTGCATCGGCGTTGTCCCAGCCGTTGTCTGCGCCTGCGCCAGCGTCAAAGTTGCCGAAATCAGGGCTGTCTGGCAGCGCGTTCGACGGCGTGTAGCCCGCGCCCGCGTTGGATGCATCAGCCGAGCGCGTTGCGGCAGTGGGGTGATCACCCTCCAGCACTTTGGACAAGGCGTAGCCCGCTGCGGCTCCGGCCAGTCCGCCCACCACCGCACCTTTCACCATCGAGCCCATGCCGCCGCCATTGGGCGCGTTGGGATAGCCCGCCCCGTAAGCTTGCGGCTGCCCCGGATAAGGCTGGGCCGCGCCATAACCAAAGCCTTGCGGCTCTTGTTGGTAAGACATGGGCGCGGCGGGGACTTGCTGCGCCGTGGCGGCGCGGCGCATCCACATCGCAAAAGCCGCTAACGCACCCACGCCCAGCAGCAACCAACCCCAAGGAAAAGATCTGCTGGGCGGCGCAGGCTGTGGCGCTTGTGACAAAACTGGTGCGGCTGAGTTGCTTGTCGATTTGGGCGATGCGGTGGTGCCCGCAGGCGTGTCCAAGGTGTTCGCCCGAGTGCGGGTTTCGGCTTCAAGCTTGCGCATCAGCTCATTGAACTTTTGCGGCGACGATGCGAATTTGAGTGATGGTTCCAGCTTCTGCGCTTGGCTCAACGCCATTTGCGCTTCGACGTAGCGGCCTTCGCGGGCCAGCACTTGACCCAGTTCGTAGTGAGCTCGGGCGCTGGTGGGTTTGTCGCGCAGCACTTCGCGCAATTGGGTTTCGGCGGTGGCAAACTGCCCCGCGTCTATCGAGGCTTGGATGTCTTTGGGGCTGGGCAGCGCCAGCGCCCAAGTGGAAAGGCAGATCAAGCTGCCGAGCAGCAAGCCCTTGCAGCAGGTCGTCAAGCGTGTGGTCATGGCAGTAGTTCGGTGATGTTGCACAACGCGGTCGCCCCAAAACAGGCAACCGCACGCACATGGGACTCATGTGGGTGCGGTTGCGTTCCCTTCAAGCCCCGCTTCAGGCCGTGGGCAGGAAGCCTTCGACCGACAGGTAACGCTCGCCGGTGTCGTAGTTGAAGCCCAGCACGCGGCTGCCTGCGGGCAGTTCGGGCAGCTTTTGCGCGATGGCGGCCAGCGTTGCGCCGGACGAGATGCCAACCAAAATGCCTTCTTCACGCGCGCTGCGGCGGGCGTATTCGCGGGCGGGTTCGGCATCGACTTGGATCACGCCGTCGAGCAAGCTGGTGTCCAAGTTCTTGGGCACAAAGCCCGCGCCGATGCCTTGGATGGGGTGCGGTGCCGGTGCGCCGCCCGAAATCACCGGCGAGGCGCTGGGTTCGACGGCAAACACCTTCAAGTTAGGCCAAGCGGCCTTCAGGATGCGGGCAGTGCCGCTCAGGTGGCCGCCGGTGCCCACGCCGGTGATCAGCACGTCCAAACCTTCGGGGAAGTCGGCCAAAATTTCTTGGGCGGTGGTGCGTTCGTGGACGGCGACGTTGGCCGGGTTCTCGAACTGCTGCGGAATCCAAGCACCGGGGGTTTGGGCTTTGAGTTCTTCGGCACGGGCAATCGCGCCCTTCATGCCTTTTTCGCGTGGGGTCAGGTCAAAGCTGGCACCGTAGGCCAGCATCAGGCGGCGGCGCTCGATGCTCATGCTGTCGGGCATCACCAAAATCAGCTTGTAGCCTTTGACGGCAGCCACCATGGCCAGCCCGACGCCGGTGTTGCCCGAGGTGGGTTCGATGATGGTGCCGCCGGGTTGCAGCGCACCGCTGGCTTCGGCATCTTCGACCATCGCCAGCGCGATACGGTCTTTGATCGAGCCGCCAGGGTTGCTGCGCTCGGACTTGACCCAGACTTGGGCCTCGGGGCCGAACAGGCGGTTGATGCGCACGTGCGGCGTGTGTCCGATGGTCTCAAGGATGCTGGCAGCTTTCATGGGAGGTCTCCTGGGTCAACGAAGGAAGGTGCGGTGTGTGGCGCATTGTGGCCGAGTTGACATGCCTGAGCGAGGCTATCGATATGCTCAGAAGTCATATGAAAGTGCCGCCCCGCGCAAGCAGCGATAATGGCGGGGTGAAGCACGCCAGACCGCCGCTGGTGCAAGCCGCAAGGCCGACGCAAGTCGGGTGGAAACACCGCATTGGAGGAACGTCCGGACTGCACAGGACAGCGTAGGAGCTAACGGCTCTCCACCGTGAGGTGAGGATCAGAGCAACAGAGACGAGTCGCACCCAGGCAACTTGGTGCGGGTGAAACGGGCAATCTCTACGCGCAGCAATACCAAGTAGGCCAACGTTGATGCGGTTCCGCAGAGTTGGCGGGTAGGTAGCATCGAGCCGGGTGGGCGACCCCCGGCCCAGAGTAATGGCGGTCACGCAGCGGGCAACCGCAGCGCACAGAATCCGGCTTATCGGCGCGCTTCACACTTATTTTTCAGCGACCCGCCAGCATCAAGCTGCCGAGCGCAAACACCGAGTTCGGCGCAACCACTTTGGGTTGCGCGTCGGGGCGCTTGTAGATGCCGCGCTTGTGCGCTGGCCCTTCCACCTTCACACCGCGTGCGCGTTGCTCCTCGACCAGCGAGTGCAGCGAAATCGACTGCATGTGCGCCAGCAGCTTGGCGTTGAGCGATGCCCACAGCTCAGCGGTCATGAGCGCGCAACTGTCATCGCTGGAGCGCGCTTGCTCTTGCGCCTCAGCCTCACGGGTGTTGTCTTCAACGGCTGCAATGATGTCGGCCACGCTGATGGCCCCCGCAGCGCGCGTCAGGGTGTAGCCGCCGCCGGGGCCACGGGTGCTTTCCACCAAGCCCTCGTGGCGCAGCTTGCTGAACAGCTGCTCCAGATACGACATCGAAATTTGATGGCGCGACGCAATGTCGGACAGAGACACCGGGCCCGCCTGCTGGCGCAGACCCACATCAATCATGGCAGTGACTGCAAAACGACCTTTGGTACTCAAACGCATGTTCTTTACTCCTTGAAATGGCACACATCGAGTGTGATGCCAGTTAGTGTGATCTCAATGTCACTTCAGGTAAATTCGTATTTTTATGTATTTCAACTCGTAAAAATCGAAGTGTCAGGGTTACGTAGTGCCGCTTCAGGCATCCTTAAGCCATGAATTTCAAGCACCTGTACTACTTTTGGGTGGCCGCCAAGGCCGGAGGCATCATGCGGGCCGGTGCGCAGTTGCACACCACGCCGCAAACCCTGTCAGGGCAGATCAAGCTGCTCGAATCTTGGCTGGGCCGCCGCTTGTTCCGTAAAAGTGGCCGCGAGTTGGAGTTGACCGAAGATGGCCGCATCGCCTTGGGCTATGCCGACCAAATTTTTGGCTTGGGTGCGGAGCTGGAAAGTGCGCTACGCCAGTCGAAAGACTCGAAAAAAATCCTAGAGTTCCGCGTGGGCATTGCTGACTCTGTTGCCAAGTCGGTGGCTTACCGGTTGCTGGAGCCCGCACTGTCGCTGCCCGAGCCGGTGCGGCTGATCGGCAGCGAAGGCAAATTCCCCGATCTGTTGGCCCAATTGGCCTTGAACCGCTTAGATTTGGTGATTGCCGACGAGCCGCTGTCCAAGCGCGTCAGCGTCAAAGCCTTCAATCATCCGCTGGGCACCACGGCGATGAGTTTTTTTGCTGCGCCGCAGGTTCAAGCGCAGTTGGTGGGCGAATTTCCGCAATGCTTGAACGGTGCGCCCATGCTGATTCAGGGCGCAGCCTCATCAGTGCGCCAGCAATTGGAAGGCTGGCTGACGCGCCACCAGCTCTACCCCCGCATCGTGGCCGAGTTTGACGATGGCGCGCTGATGACTGCTTTTGGCCGCGAAGGCCGAGGCGTGTTCATGGCCCCGACCGTGCTGGAGGCCGAAACTGTGGCCCAGTTCGGCGTGGCGGTGATAGGCCGCAGCCGCGAATTGGTCGAAGAATTTTTCGCCGTCTCGGTTGAGCGCCGCATCACGCACCCTTGCGTGGCCGCCATCACCCACGCGGCACGCGGGCAGTTGTTCAGCGTGTGAAGGCGCTCAAAACCGCTCGTAAGGCAGCAAGAACCGCCACTCGCCCACCGCCAGCGTGGACAGTGGCAGGCGACCCACGCGGATGCGTTTCAGGCTGAGAATTTTCAGGCCCACGCGGTCGCACAGGTAAGCAATCAAGCCCGGATGCACGCCTTTGACGGCGCAGCGCAGCCGGGTGCGGCCTTCGCCGGTGCTGCTCACGCTGACTTTGACTGTCGGCAGCGGGTGGCCACCGTCGTTCAAACCGTGGTTCAGGTGATCGAGTGTGTCGGGCGACACGTCGCCTTCAACTTCGATGGTGAACTCTTGCTCGATGACGTGGGCATCTTCGACCAGCTTGCGCTCGATGCGCCAGTCTTGGGTGTAGACCACCAAGCCGCTGGCGGCGCTTTCCAGCGGCAGGCACAGCACTTGTTTGGTCAGGTTTTTTTTCAGCAGCGGCACCAGCGGGCGACCGTCGTTGCTGTTGGCGGCTTGGCTGGTCGGGGTGATGAGCGCCAGCGCCTCGCGTATGCCTTTGCCCAAGCCTTTGATGCTGATGGGTTCGTGCGTGCCCGCGTCAAAACCGGGCGGCTTGTGCAGCAGCAGCGTGACCGGGGCCAGCGCCATCAGGCTGGCGTGCGGGTCGATCTCGACAGCTTCGTCGTGGACGCGGAACTGCGGCTCTTCAATCACGATGCCTGCGACGCGCACCCAGCCGCCTTCGATGTACTGCTCAGCCTCGCGGCGCGAGCAGGCTTTGAGTTCGGCCACGCACTTGGACAGGCGCACGCCGCTGGTGTCGAGTTTCACCGGTGCGGGCGCTGCGGGCCGCTGCGCGGCAGGATGCGGTGGGCGCGGGCCGTCGGTGCGGCGGCGGTCATCGGGGCGTTGCGATGATCCGCCGTTGCCACCGTTACCGCCGTTGCGTGTGCTGGGCGCGCTGGGGCGATTGCTGCCCGAGCGGGTGGGGTTGGGCGTGGGGCCAGCATTGGGGTTGCTGCGGGCGACACGGCGTTCGCCGGACGGCGCTGCTGGTGCGGGCATGGGTGCGCGTGCCAGCGGGGTAGGGCCGGGGCGCGGTGGGTCTGAGGGTGAGCGCGTGGGGACGCGCAAAGTCGGGCGATCTGAGGGCGGGCGGAGGGTCATTTTGTTGTGTTTCCCGGTTCGGTGGCGCGGATGCGATCCACATGGGCCAGCAGCGAGCGCATGGCCACGGGCCACAGGCGCGGCGGCACGTCGTCATAGGCGGCTTGCAGCCAGTGGTCGAGCGTGCCTTCGGGCTGGGCCCGCATGGCGGCGATGATTTTGGCTTCGCGTTTCAGGCGGTGAGCTTTGAGCTGCGCGATGGCAGCGGTGGCGTTTTCCAGCACGTAACCGTGGGCGGGAAGGATGAAATTCAGGTTGTGGGTGGCGCAGGCGGCGCTCAGTGCGTCCAGCGAGTCCAGGTAATCGGCCATGTTGCCGTCGGGCGGGTCGATCACGGTGGTGCTGCCGTTCAAGATGTGGTCGCCGCTGAACAGCAAGCCATCTTCCAGCAGCATCAAGCACAGGTGGTTGGCGGCGTGGCCCGGCGTGTGCAGCACTTGCAGGGTGTGGCGCACTTCGCCTTCGGTGCTGTGGCCTTGCAGCGTCAGCAGCTCTTGATGCGCGGGGATGCGGTCGGGCACAAAGTAGCTGTGCTGGCGTGCGGTGGGCGCAGAGGGCAAACCCCAAATCGGCGGCGGGTTGCTGCACAGCGCTTGCAGTGGCAGCGCGCCGGGCGAGTGATCAGGGTGCGAGTGTGTGCAGACAATGGCGCGGATGTCGCCGCCAGCGGCCCGCCACAGGCGTTGCAGGTGGTCGCCGTCAGCGGGGCCGGGGTCAATGGCGATGTAGCCGGTGTGCGGGTCGCCCACCAAATAGCTGTTGGTGCCGGGGCCGGTCATCACGCCGGGGTTGGGCGCGCTCAGGCGCTGCACGTTTTTCAGCAAAAACACCGGCTGCGCGCTTTGCCAGTCCAGCGTGTGGGCGACTTGGCCGTCGGGGCAGACCAGCGCCAGCTCGCCGTAGGGCGGCTCGTGCTCGGTGTAGCGCGCTTCTTGGCCGGCCAACAGGCCGGTGCGCGGGCAGCTTGTCCACAGCGGCTCTTCGGTGGCGGCGCAGGCGGACAGCACTGCGTCCACATCGGCAAAGGCTTGCAGACGCTCTAGCGTGCGGATGGTCGGGAAGATCATGAAGAACTGCCCCGCTTTGTGCCGCGCCAGCGCATCCGCAGCGCGCACCCAGATCGGCTCGAATTGCTCGGTTTCATCGGCCACGGGTTCTTGGTGATCGGGCATGCGCGCCACCAAAAACGGCACATCAAAGCGGCGCGACAGATCGCGGTCGGTGATCCAGTGCGCCAGCACAAACACTTCGCTGGCCGCCAGCGTCAGGCCGTGGGCGGCGCATTGCGCGGCAAAAGGCGCGCTGCGGTTCAGTTGGGCGATGTCGCTGTCGTCAGCCATGCGGCCATCGGCGTGACGGGCCAGCAAGATGCCCAGCTCTTCAAAGCTTTCGCGGATGGCGGCAATGGCTTGCGTCAGATGCAGATCGCTTTGCCCCACGCGCCGGGTCGATTGGCCGTGGGCGGCGCTGTCTTGCGCGTCAATGCCGCCGCCGGGAAATACGTAGGCGCTGGGCGCAAAGCTGGCGGTGTCGGAGCGGCGCGTCATCAGCACCTCCAGCCCGAGGGGCGAATCGCGCAGCAGCAAGACGGTGGCAGCGGGGCGCAGCGGGGCGGGCGTGCGCGGCGGATGCAGGAGTTGAGAGGGTCTGACCATAAGCCCCATTATCGGCAGGTCAGCCGCCGGGCGGCTTCAGCGGATAATTCCAGCATGCAGATACGCTTCACCAAAATGCAGGGCGCTGGCAATGATTTTGTCGTGCTCGACGAGACCCAAGGCCGCTTGAACCTGTCGGCGGCGCAGTACCGCTTTCTGGCCGACCGCCACTTTGGCGTGGGCGCAGATCAAATTTTGACCGTGCGCCCGCCGCCCGCTGATGCCCCCGAACTCGACTTTGAGTACGTGATCCACAACGCCGACGGTGGCGAGGTGGAGCACTGCGGCAACGGCGCGCGCTGCTTTGTGCGTTACGTGCGCAGCAAGGGCTTGACCGACAAAGACACGGTGCGCGTCAAAGTCATGGGCGGCGTGATTGAGCTGCGCTTGAACCCCGATGGCCGCGTCACCGTGGACATGGGCGCGCCGGTGTTTGAGCTGGCGCACATTCCCTTCAACCCCGCTGGCCTCACGCCGCGCCCGCACGGTGCTTGGCAACTGTGGCCGCTGACGCTGGGCGCTGAAGCCGATGCGCCCGTTGTTTGGATCGCTCCGGTGTCGATGGGCAACCCGCACGCGGTGCAATTGGTTGATGACGTGGACAGCGCCCCGGTGCTCGCCCACGGTGCGTTGATTGAGCGCCACAGCGCCTTCCCGCGCCGGGTGAATGCGGGCTTCATGCAGATCGTTGACCGCAGCCACGTTCGCTTGCGCGTGTTTGAGCGCGGCGCGGGCGAAACCTTGGCTTGCGGCACGGGCGCGTGCGCGGCGGTGGTCGCGGGCATCCGCTTGGGGCTGCTGGACGAGTGCGTCGATGTGCAAACCCACGGCGGCCAGCTCACCATCGCTTGGGCGGGCGCAGGCGGCGATGTGAGCGCCCCGGTGCTCATGACCGGCCCCGCCACCTTGGTTTTTGACGGTGAAATCGACTTACCGGAACTCGCATGATGAACACGCCCATCCCCGCTCTGACGCCGCTCACCGAAGATGACATCGTTGACTTTTTGCTGAACACGCCCGATTTCTTTGGTCGCCATGCGGAAGTGCTGTCGTCGGTGCAATTGACCAGCCCGCACGGCAACCGCGCCGTCAGCCTGCAAGAGCGCCAAGCCGAGATGCTGCGCGAAAAAATCAAAAAGCTGGAACAGCGCGTGATGGACATGGTGCGCCACGGCAACGAAAACTTGGTGATCGTTGACCGCCTGCAACGCTGGGCGCGCAGCTTGCTGTTGGCCACCGCGCCGCAAGACCTGCCGCAAGCGATGGTGGAAGAGCTGCAAGCGCAGTTTCTGGTGCCGCAAGTTGAAATCAAGCTCTGGGGCTTGAACGAAGCGTATGCCGACGCGCCCTTCACCCAAGGCGTGAGCAGCGATGTGAAAAGTCTGGCCTCGTCGCTGATGGCACCGTACTGCGGCCCGAATGCTGGGTTCGAGCCCGTGAGCTGGCTGCCTGAGCCGGGCGCGGCGGCCTCGCTGGCGCTGGTGGCGCTGCGCCCAGCGCCGGGGCCGCAAGCCTTTGGGTTGATGGTGCTGGCCTCGTCTGACCCCGAGCGCTTCCACCCCGACATGAGCACCGACTTTTTGGAGCGGTTGGCCGAGTTGGGCAGCGCGGCCTTACTGCGCCTGCGCTAAAGCGCCCGCCAGCCCAAGGGCGCGACAATAGCGCCCTATGAAAACCCTCAAACTCCGCGACGGCAAAGAACGCTCGTTGCAGCGCCGCCACCCTTGGATCTTCGACACCGCCATCGCCAAAGGCGGCGGCGATTCGGGCGAAACCGTGCGTGTCGAATCCGCCACTGGCGAATTCTTAGCGTGGGCCGCTTACAGCCCCAGCTCCAAAATCTGCGCCCGCGTCTGGAGCTTTGACGAAGCACAGCGCATTGATGCGACGCTGTTTCAGTCGCTGATTGAGCGCGCCATTCGCGTGCGCGCTTGCCTGGACATCCAAAGCGACGGCCTGCGCCTGATTCATGGCGAGTCCGACGGCTTGCCGGGCCTGATCGTCGACCGCTACGGCGACACGCTGGTGGCCCAGTTCCAGTCCGCCGGGGTCGAGCGCTGGAAAAACGAGATCGCCGATGCGCTGCTGGCCGCCACGGGCCTGACGCGCTTGTATGAGCGCTCCGATGCCAACGTCCGCACGCTCGAAGGCTTGCCCGAAGTGGTCGGCTGGTTGCGCGGCGAAGGTGAAACCGAAATCACCATCCGCGAGCACGATTGGC
>CALMOI010000181.1 GCA_937871735.1 uncultured Comamonadaceae bacterium | reverse complement strand
CGTTGTTCCCAGACGATGGCAACGACTTTGACACCCTGAGCCAGTGCGCCGATGTGGCGATGTACCGCTCCAAGCTGGACGGACGCAACACCTACCGCTTTTTTACGCCGCAAATGCAGGCCGACTCATTGCGGGCGCTGGTGCTGGAAAACGCCCTGCGCCGCGCCTTAGAACGCGGGCAGTTTTCACTGGTTTACCAGCCGCAATTCAGCATGGCCAGCGGTGCCATTCGCAGCGTTGAAGCTTTGCTGCGCTGGCATCATCCAGAGCTGGGTCATATCTCGCCGGCGGAGTTCATCCCGATTGCCGAAGATTGCGGCCAAATTTTGCCGATTGGCGAGTGGGTGCTGCGCACTGCGCTAACGCAACTGAAAAACTGGCGCGCGCAGGGTTTGGTGCTCGATACCGTAGCGGTCAACCTGTCGGCAGTGCAGTTTCGCCAGCCCCAGCTGCCCGAGCTGATCACAAAAATTTTGCAAGACGTTGGCTTAGCACCAAACTCGCTGGAGCTGGAGCTGACCGAGGGCGTGGCAGTGGACGATCCGCGCGCGGCCATCGTGACGATGGACCAGCTGCACGCCTGCGGGGTGCGCTTGGCGATGGATGACTTTGGCACCGGTTACTCATCGCTGAGCCAGCTCAAACGCTTTCCGCTCTACAAACTCAAAATCGACCAATCCTTTGTGCGCGACTTGGGTGAAGATGCCAGCGACCGCGCCATCGTCAGCGCCATCATCCGCATGGCCCAAGCAATGGGGCTGCACACCACCGCAGAAGGCGTGGAGACGCAGGAGCAAATGAATTTTCTGCATGAGCAAGGCTGCGCCGATGTGCAGGGCTACTTTTGCGGCCGCCCCATGGCACCTGAAAAAATGCAAGCGCTGCTAGCCAATCAAAAGATATGAATCGGGCGGTTTAAGCTATCTATTTTGCGTCAATTACCCCTGCTGAGCTGCGCTGGCTAAACGCTGGGCGCAGGCGTGGGCTTGGGCCGAATCACGTGCTTCGACCATCACCCTCAGTAGTGGCTCAGTGCCGCTGGCGCGCACCAGTACACGGCCGTTGTCGCCCAACTCGCGCTCAACCTGCGCGGTCTCTTCGGCCAGCAGGCGGTTGGTTTTCCAATCCTGCCCCGGCTGCAAGCGCACGTTGAGCAGCACCTGCGGAAACAGTACCAACTCGGCCAGCGCCTGCGCCAGCGTTTGGTTTTGGCGAATACAGGTCTGCAGTACCTGCAGCGCACTGACCAAGCCGTCGCCGGTGGTGTGTTTGTCCAGCACCAACAGGTGGCCAGAGCCCTCGCCACCCAACACCCAGTGCTGGCGCGCCAGCTCTTCGAGCACATAGCGGTCGCCCACTTTGCTGCGCACAAACTTCACGCCGCGCGATTGCAGCGCCACTTGCACCGCCATATTCGTCATCAAGGTACCGACAACGCCGGGCACGTGCTCATCGCGCGCCATGCGCTCGCGGGCGATCAGGTACAGCAGCTCGTCACCGTTGTACAGACGACCCGCGCCATCGACTACTTGCAAGCGATCAGCATCGCCGTCTAGCGCAATGCCGAAATCGGCTTTTTCTTGCAGCACCGCCGCCACCAGCGCCTCAGGGTGCGTCGCGCCGACGTGGTGGTTGATGTTGGTGCCATCGGGCGAGCAACCAATGGCAATCACCTCAGCGCCCAGCTCGTGGAACACCTTGGGCGCGATGTGGTAGGCCGCGCCGTGGGCTGCATCGACGACAATTTTTACGCCCTTGAGCGTCAAATCATTGTCAAAGGTGCTTTTGCAAAACTCGATGTAGCGACCGGCAGCATCGTCCAAGCGGCGGGTTTTGCCCAGCGAGGCCGAATCAGCCCAAATCGGCGGCTCATCCAAGGCTGCCTCGACCGCCAGCTCCCACGCATCGGACAGCTTGGAGCCTTGGGCGCTGAAGAATTTGATGCCGTTGTCAGGATAGGGGTTGTGGCTGGCACTGATCA
>CALMOI010000180.1 GCA_937871735.1 uncultured Comamonadaceae bacterium | reverse complement strand
CCTGGCCCTGGTGGCTGTGTTGAGTGCTTGCGGCGGCGGTGGAGGCGGCGGCCGTAGCGGCGGCAGCACCCCACCCACTGTGGGCACCTTCCAAGAGATCAAGGCGGCCAGCGACTTCAGCTGGGCCACCACCGCGCCCATGACCGGGGCCAAGCTGACCTTGCAGCGCACATCCGGGGCTGCCCTGGGCAAGCTCCAGGTCTGGGTGTCCAACTACACCGACACCGATCCGCTGAATCCAACCATCGCCCTGACCGAGCCCATGCGCACCAGTCTGATCCAGTCGGTCTGGCTGTCACCGGGTGCGTCGACTTCGACCCAACTTGACCTGAGCACCTTGACCCTGCCCAGCACCACCACAGCGGTATTGATCGAAGTCTTTGACCCCGAAAACGTCTCGGGCGCGCTGCTGGCCAAAAAAGTCACGCTCGCCAGTCTGAAAACCGGCCTGACTTTGCAGTTCTGACCTGGGGCACCGACCCGATCACTTGGGTCGAGTCGGTGTCTGTGGTGGCGGTTGGCGTCAGCTCTTCAGCGACTCAAACCGCAAGTCCGCCGGAGCAGCCCACGCCCCGGCGTTACCTTCACTTCAAGATGTCACCCAGGCACAAATACTTGACCTCGACATAGTCGTCCATGCCGTGGTGCGAGCCTTCGCGGCCCAGGCCGGATTGTTTGACGCCGCCAAACGGCACTTCTGCGGTGGAGATCAGGCCGGTGTTGATGCCGACCATGCCGTATTCCAGCGCTTCGCCCACGCGGAAGATGCGGCCGATGTCGCGGCTGTAGAAGTAGCTGGCCAAGCCGAACTCGGTGGCATTGGCCGCGTCCACGGCTTCGGCTTCGGTCTTGAAGCGGAAGATGGGGGCGACGGGGCCAAAGGTTTCTTCGCGGGCGCAGAGCATGTCGGCGGTGACGTTGGCCAGCACGGTCGGGGTGTAAAAGCGCTCGCCGATGCGTTCGCCGCCCGTCACCAAGGTTGCGCCCTTGGCCAGGGCGTCGGCGACGTGGGCGACGACCTTGTCCACGGCTTCGCCTTCGATCAGCGGGCCGGTGGTCACGTCGGCTTCAAAGCCGTTGCCGACTTTGAGTGCCGCAGCCTTCGCGGCCAGCTTGGCGACGAAGGAGTCGTACACGCCGTCTTGCACGTAAAAGCGGTTGGCGCAGACGCAGGTTTGACCGGCGTTGCGGTACTTGCTGACCATCGCGCCTTCGACGGCGGAGTCGATGTCGGCGTCGTCAAAGACGATGAAGGGGGCGTTGCCGCCCAGTTCCAGCGCCAGCTTTTTGATGGTGGGCGCGCACTGGGCGGCCAGGATGCGGCCCACTTCGGTGGAGCCGGTGAAGGACAGGTGCCGCACCACGTCCGAGCTGCACAGCACCTTGCCGACGGCAATCGAGTTGGCTCCGTCGGCGGTGATGATGTTCAGCACGCCTGCGGGCATCCCGGCGCGCAGCGCCAGTTCGGCGACGGCCAGGGCCGACAGCGGTGTGGCTTCGGCGGGTTTGATGACCACAGTGCAGCCCGCAGCCAGCGCGGGCGCGACCTTGCGGGTAATCATGGCGATGGGGAAGTTCCACGGCGTGATCGCGGCGCAGACGCCGATGGGCTGCTTGATGACCAAGTAGCGCTTGTTGTTGTCGGTGGTGGGGATGGTTTCGCCGTAGATGCGCTTGGATTCTTCGGCAAACCATTCCAAAAAGCTGGCTCCGTAACCGACTTCGCCCTTGGCTTCGGCCAGGGGTTTGCCTTGCTCGGCGGTCATGATGCGGGCCAAGTCGTCGGCGTTGGCGTGCAGCAGGTGGAACCACTTCATCAAGATGGCGGCGCGTTCTTTGGCGGTCTTGTTGCGCCAAGCGGGCCAAGCGGCGTTGGCGGCGGCCAGGGCGGCTTCGGTGTCGGCGGGGCCGAGGTTGGCCACGTCGGCCAGCTTGAGGCCGGTGGCCGGGTCGATCACGTCAAAGCGGCTGGTACCGGGCAGCCACTGGCCGTTGACCAGGGCGTCGGTTTTGAGCAGGCTGGGGTCGTTCAGCAGGGCGAAGGGGGAGGCGGTGGTTGTCATGAGTGCTTAGCTTTCGGGGGTGAGGCGTGGCAATAAAGAAGGTTCAGCGCTGCGGCACGCCGGGCAGGACGCACAGCATTTCGTACAGCAGATTGGCACCCAGCAGCGCGGTGTTGCCGCTGGGGTCGTAAGGCGGGCTGACTTCGACCAGATCGCCGCCAATCAGGTTCAGGCCCCGGCAGCCGCGCACGATTTCTAGCGCCTGCGGCACCGTGAGGCCGCCGATTTCCGGGGTGCCGGTGCCGCCTGCGTAGGCGGGGTCGATGCCGTCGATGTCAAAGCTCAGGTAAACCGGGTGCTGCGGGCCGATGCGTTCGCGCACCCGGGCCATCAGCGGGGCCAGCGATTGCCACCAGACTTCGTGTGCCAGCACCAGTTCAAAGCCCTGGGCGCGCGGCCAGTCGAAGTCGTCTGCCGCGTAGCCGCTGCCGCGCAGGCCGATTTGCCAGACTTTGTCGCAGGCCAGCAGACCTTCTTCGACGGCGCGTCTAAAGGGTGTGCCGTGGGCAATGGCTTCGCCGAACATGTGCTCATTCACATCGGCGTGGGCATCGACATGGATCAGCGCCAGCGGGCCGTGGACTTTGCTCAGGGCGCGCAAGATGGGCAGGGCGATGGTGTGGTCGCCGCCCAGCGTCAGCGGGATGCAGCCCGCAGCGGCAATCTGCTGGTAGTGGTGGCTGATGATGTCCAGCGACTTGGGCAGCGAATAGGGGTTGATGGGCACGTCGCCCAAGTCGGCCACGCGCAGCTTGTCAAACGGGGCTGCGCCGGTCGCCATGTTGTAGGGGCGGATCAGGGCCGATTCGGCGCGGATGTGGCGCGGGCCAAAGCGGGTGCCGGGCCGGTTGGAGGTGCCAATGTCCAGCGGCACGCCGACAAAGGCGGCGTCCAGGCCGTGTGGGCTGGTGGCGCTGGGCAGGCGCATCATGGTCGCTGGCCCGGCAAAGCGCGGCATCACGTTGCCGCCCAGGGGTTGGGGCAAGGCGGTGTGCTCCAGCCCGGTCATGCCTTGGCTCCCCGGCCCCGCAGCCATTCCAGCGCCAGCAGCAAGCTGGTGGTGAACAGAATCAGCAGCGTGGCGACGGCGGCGATGGTGGGCGAGATGTTCTCACGGATGCCGGTGAACATCTGGCGCGGCAGCGTGGTTTGTTCTGCCCCGGCCAAGAACAGGGTGACCACCACTTCGTCAAACGAGGTGGCAAAGGCGAACAGCGCCCCAGAGATCACGCCCGGTGCAATCACCGGCAGCGTGACACGGAAAAAGGTGCGCAGCGGCGTCTCGCCCAGGCTGAGCGAGGCGCGCACCAAGTTGTGGTTGAACCCGGCCAGCGTCGCCAGCACGGTGGTCAGCACAAAGGGTGCGCCCAAAGCGGCATGCACCAAGATCAAGCCGATGTAGCTGTCGGCCAAGCCCATAGGCGCAAAGTACAAATAGGCAGCGACGCCGACCACGATGATGGGC
>CALMOI010000179.1 GCA_937871735.1 uncultured Comamonadaceae bacterium | reverse complement strand
TGGCTGGCCGCGCGCCTGAGCGCTTTAGATGGTGTGGCCGCGCCGATGGTGACAGCAGGCAGCGCACCCCCACAAATCATGGATGCCAGCTTGCGCGCTCGTGTGCAAGCCTTTCAACGCACCCAAGGACTCAAACCCGACGGTCTGCCCGGCCCGATGACGCTGATGCAACTCAGCCGCGCCACCCATTCCGACGAACCACGGCTGCGCACCGACGCCCGCTGAATCCATGTCTTACATCCTTGATGCCCTCAAACGCGCCGAAGCGCAACGCGAGCGCGGCCACGTTCCCGGCTTGCACAGCCAGTCCACCCCCTTGAGCACCGCACACGCACGCACGGCACGCCCCCCGCTGTGGAGCCTTGCGTTGATCGCGGTGTTGGGCGGCGGCTTGGTGGCCGTGCTGCTGCGACCCAGCGCCTCACCCCAAGGCCCATCAGCACCGATGGCAGAAAAGCAAGAAAAGCCGAGTGCTACGCACCTCAACGCCGAAGCGACAGTCAGTGCGCCTGTGCAAGCGATGGCCAGCACGGCAACCACTACAACGGTTGCAGAGCCACCTGTACGCCAACCGCAAATCAAGGCTGCGCCTGCACCCATTGCAGCACCAGCCAGCGCGGTGCGCCCAGTAGCCGTCAAGCCTGCCACGGTTGCCGCCCCAGCTCAGGCGGTGCAGGCGGCCAGTGCAGCAACGCCCGCCGCAGTCGTACCACCAGCCCCGGTGATGGAGTTGACTGAAGAATTACGCCGCCAACTTCCGGCGCTGCAAATCACGGGGGCGATTTATTCTGACAACCCAACACAGCGGCTGCTGCTGGTGAATGGCTTGGTTTTGCCCCAAAACAGTGCGATTAGCCCCGAATTGGTGCTCGAAGAGATTGGCCCCCGCAGTTCTATCTTCAGATTTCGAGGCAACCGCTTCAAGGTGAACCACTGAGCCACGGTGCGCAGTGGTCTGCGCCAGCATCGCGTTGATGCTGGCTGATGCGTTAATCTAAAGCCGCCGCTTCGGCATCGGCCTCGATGCCAGTCAACAAGCTGCCCAAGGCTTGCGCCGGAACCACCACTTGCCAAGCAAAATTGGCAATGCCGCGTTCATGCACGAGGGACTCTTTGATGTCCAAGCCGCCGTCTAAGCACACGCCATCCAACACCACCGATTGACTGAGCGCCATGTCAGCGCCAACCCGCACATTGCGACCTAAGATCACTCCCGGCCCCAGCACTGCATTGCTGCTGATGTGACAGCCTGGGCCGATGTAAACCGGGCCGATCAATTGCACGCCCGGGTCAACCTGCGCCTGACGCGACACCCAGACTTCACCTTGCACGCCATCTTGTTCGGCGCTGTATTGCCGCCAGCTCGCGGGCTCCAAAACGCCCATGATGGGCTGCAATGTCATGGCAATCACACCACCCAATGTGCGCAAATCTGCACCGCCCAGAGCGCTGATTTGCTGAACATCCGATCGTGCGGCTACTTTCATCACGTTGCTGACCAAGCCCGACCACTCGGACTGACCTTGAAAACAGTCACGCAAGCTAGATCGGGACAGGCAAGCCCAGCCCGACCAAACATCCGCAGTGGTGCCCGCCCAAACCCGTTCTTGCGTCGGGATGTCGGCACCCAACGCAGCTTCCGGCAACCACTGCGCCGCATCCACCAACCAGACCAAACGATCACGCGGCTCGGTGGGGGGAGGATTCACATCAGCCAGCACTGCGAGCTGCGCACTACGGCGCAGCATGTCGGCTTCGTCTTGCACCAAATGGAATTCAATGCTCAAGCCCCAGCGAGCACCGTGACCTAAGGTTTCACGCAGGCGCAACACGTCTACATCGGTGACCAAGTCCACGTGGCGGCAGCCTTTTTCTGCCAACATTTCCATCACATGAGCCAGCGCCCGCAAAGCGCCCACAGGCAACAGCGCAGGCACTACATCAAAAGGCTGCATCAGCGGATCACGCGCCTGCGATGTGACCAACACCACGGCATGACCTGGGGCATTGGCATCACCAGGGCGCACCACCACCGGAAATTCACGCAAAGGCTTGACGCTGCCCAGCCAGCGCTGCAAGAACACGGCCAAGGTGAAATTGCAATGACCAAACAACGATCCCCAGTGGTGAGGACTGTGGCCCGTAGCCGAACTGACGAAGGCATCACCCAAAGCTACGGCCACTTTCACACCCAAGGTATCGGCGTTCGCCGCAATCCAAGGCTCTTCTTGCCGCAAACCCAAGCCCGTCACCAGCAGCTCTGCGCCACTGCTGCGGATGCAGGCCAGCACGTCAGCTTCATTTTCTTGATTGGGTGGCAGATCTTGAGTACCCACAATGCACAAGCCGGGATAGATCTGCTTGAGCTGCTGTGCCAATTGAGCTGCGCTGCCAGACTCGCCACCCAGCAAATAAACCTTGACCTGGCGCTCAGCAACAGTTGCCCAAAGTTTGGGAGCAAAAAAGCGACGGTCTAGACGTTGCAGCAGCGGCGTGCGCATGAAGTCGGCAGCTCGGCGAATTTGCAAACCTTCGGGCAAATTCAGCTCAGCATGGTTCACTGCCTTGCGGTATTTGACGTCACGCCTAGCCAAATTCACAGTGGCAACATTGATGAAACACACTTGCAGGAGCTTGTCGACGGGTGCTGACAATTTCGCTACAACACGCCCCAAGGCATCGTCCAAGTCCAAATTGTCGATGCGCAAAGTGTCAATCACCACTGTGGGCACGGATGTTCGGGTAGGAAGTGGGTGCAGAGCCATAGCCAAAAAATTGTTGATTAACAGTTTGCAGTCGTAGCCCAAGCTACGGTGACGGGCATATTCGAGTTGAGTGGCCCAAAGATCATCGTGATCGGTGGCCGTGCGATGGCGCAGCCCCCACAAAGAAAAAACACCCGGTTGTAAGCGGGAAACCAAGTGCTTCAGCTCTGGCGATGGCAATGCATCAGCCACCGGGTGGGGATGCAGTCCCACCCATGCCAAATTGCCACTCAAGAGTTGTAACACGCGAGGCCAGCCAGCCAGCGCAGAGTGGTTGAGCCAGCGACCCAACCAACCATGCCAACGCCAGCTCAGCAAAAAGAAAGTGCCGCCACCCCTTGTCACACACGATGTGCGCAACATGCGCCCCCAAGGAGCAAGGAGCATACCAAACAGCACCACAGGGACAAATAACAAAATCAAACAAGCGTTGAGCACCAAACGCAACGCCTGTTCACCCGCCGAATCTGTTGTCGCTGCACTTAATTTGGATGCTGGCATGGCCCACTTTCAACTTGCGCCACGCGCAAAAACTACAGCAGGCACCGTCTTGAGCAAAATGTCAATGTCCATCACGATGGTGCGCGTGTTGATGTACAGCACATCCAACTCAACTTGCTGAGGGAATGGGATTTGCGAACGACCGCTGATTTGCCAAATGCAGGTCAGTCCAGGCACAGCCTCCAACCGGCGGCGTTCGTGCAGTGTGTAGCGCGCGACTTCTTGCGGCAGGGCAGGACGCGGCCCGACCAACGACATTTGTCCTCGCAGCACGCACCACAACTGAGGCAGCTCATCAATGCTCATGCGCCGAATAAACCGTCCGATCGGCGTGATGCGTGGATCATTTTCCAATTTGAACGTAATGCCAGCACTGCCATGTTCGTTTTGCTTTTCCAGCAATTTGCGCACAGCATCTGAGTCTGTGCGCATGGATCGGAACTTAGGAAAGTCAAACACATGACCACGCAGACCCACACGCTTTTGCCAATAAAACACGGGGCCGCCGTCTTGCAACTTGATCACCAAAGCCAGGATCAGCGTAAAAGGTGACAGTAACGCAATGACAAGCAACGACACGAGGATGTCAAGCCAACGTTTAGCGAGTAAATCCGCATGCACGACCAACCAAGTCTTGAATCGATCCACGCGATGCAAGACAGCCGATGAGCGTTTAGCTTGCGCCAAATGCAACCGTCTCTCCAGCTCCTCAATTTGTAAATCACTCATAAATATCACCACTGTGGGCACGGATGTTCGGGTAGGAAGTGGGTGCAGAGCCATAGCCA
>CALMOI010000178.1 GCA_937871735.1 uncultured Comamonadaceae bacterium | reverse complement strand
CAGCATCTTGGCGTGGGTTTTCAGGCCGACCACGCCGTACACCACTTGCGCGCCAATCGACTCCAGCGCCTCGGCCCAGTTGATGTTGGCCTCTTCATCAAAGCGGGCTTTGAGCTCCACCACCACCGTGACCTCTTTGCCCCGGCGCACGGCTTCGCGCAGCAGCTCCATCAGCACCGAATCAGAGCCGGTGCGGTAAATGGTTTGCTTGATCGCCAACACCTGCGGGTCGTGCGCGGCTTCGCGCAAAAAGGCCAGTACGCCGTCGAAGCTCTCAAACGGTTGGTGAATCAACACGTCGCCTTGCTTGAGTCGCTCAAACACCGATTCATTCGAGTGCAGTTGCAGCGGAAAGCTGGCTTTGTACGGCGGAAACAGCAGCGCGGGTTCGTTGACCAAATCGATCAACTGCGTGAGTCGGGCCAAATTCACCGGGCCGTGAACGCGGTACAGCGCCGCTGGCGGCAGGCTGAATTCGCGCAGCAAAAAGTCGCTCAGGTAGTCAGAGCAGCCCGCCGACACTTCCAGTCGCACGGCTTGGCCGTAATGGCGGTGCTGCAAGCCTTGGCGCAACGCGGTGCGCAGGTTTTCAACATCGTCTTCGTCCACCGACAAATCCGAGTGGCGCGTGACGCGAAACTGCGAAAACTGCCCGACCTCGCGCCCAGCAAACAAATCCGCCAAATGCGCGCGAATCACGCTGGACAGCGAGACAAACAGCGTGCGCCCGTCCGAGACTTGCGCGGGCAGCCGAATCAAACGCGGCAGCACACGCGGCACTTTGACAATCGCGATTTCATTGGCGCGGCCAAACGCATCTTTGCCCACCAAACGCACGATGAAGTTCAGCGACTTGTTGGCCACCTGCGGAAACGGGTGCGCCGGATCAAGCCCCACCGGCACCAACAGAGGCCGCACTTCGCGTTGGAAATAGGCTTTCACCCAGCGGCGTTGGGCTTCATTGCGCTCGCCGTGGGCCACGATTTTGATGCCCTGCTTTTCAAACGTGGGCAACAGCGTTTCGTTATAGATGGTGTACTGGCGCTGCACCAGCTTGGTCGTGGCGGCGGCCAGCGCCTCGAAGGTGCGAATGCTGTAAGCACCTTTGCGCTCACCGGCTTGGGCGGCGCTCAGGTGCGGCTCGGCGCGCACTTCAAAAAATTCGTCCAAGTTGCCAGAGACGATGCACAAATACCGCAGTCGCTCCAGCAGCGGCACCTCAGAGCGGCAAGCCCAGTCCAGCACGCGCTCATTGAACGCAAGGATGCTGTGGTCGCGGTCAAGCAAGGCGACGCTGGCTGAAGTGGAAGATGGGGTGGCGATGGGTGACTTGGCAGGCGCTTTGGGCATCGATATCAGTAAACAAGTAAGAGGAGCTGGCAAGTATCGCCGACGATAAGCCGCTTTCCACCGGGCAGAACCCGCATCAATTCGCCGCTGTGACACCTTGCGGCGCAGGTTGGGCTGGCACCAAATGGCTGACGAACAACTGCACCGCATGCGGCCAGCTGAACTGCATCGCCCGCGCCCGTGCTTGCTCGCGTGGCACGCGCAAGGCTTGCAGGCAAGCGTGTCGCAAATCTTCGTGCAGCACACCGCCGCTGACGTGGCCTTGCGCATCGCCCAGCACTTCCAGCGGGCCGTCCACCGGGTAGGCGGCCACGGGCGTGCCGCAGGCCATCGCTTCCAGCATCACCAAGCCAAAGGTTTCGGAGCGGCTGGGGAAGACGAACACATCAGCGCTGGCATAGACCAAGGCCAGCTCGTCACGCGCCAGCAAGCCCAGCCAGCGCACGTTCGGGTAGCGCTCGCGCAGCCCGGCTTCCAGCGGGCCCACGCCGCACACCACCTTGGTGCCGGGCAAGTCGAGCTTCAAAAAAGCGTCGATGTTTTTCTCATACGACACCCGGCCCACAAACAACTGCACAGGGCGCTCCAACTCGCCCAACGGGGCGTAGTGCTGGACTTGGTCGTGGTAGCGAAACAACTCGGCATCCACCCCGTGCGTCCACAGGCGCAGATTGCCAAAGCCGCGCTGCTCCAACACTTTGAGCGCGCCGTGCGTGGGCATCATCACGCCCGACGATGGCTTGTGAAAATGCCGAAACAGCGCATAACCCCAGCTCAAAGGCACGCGCAACGCGGCTTGCAAGATCTCAGGGAATTTGGTGTGAAAGGCGGTGGTGAAAGCCAAGCCCTGGCGCTTGCAATGGCGGCGTGCGGCCCAGCCCAGCGGGCCTTCGGTGGCGATGTGGATGGCATCGGGCAGCGCTTCATCAATGGCCAGCCCCACTTGGCGCGCCGGGCTCACCGCCAGATCAATCCCCGCGTAACCCGGACAAGGCCGCGTGCGAAATTGACCGGGATGCACCACTTGCACTGTGTGCCCATGCGCGCGCAGCTCTTTCACCAACTCGACCAAGGTGGTCACCACGCCGTTGACTTGCGGAGCCCATGCGTCGGTAATCAACAGCAGCTTCATGCGGCCACCGCCACATCGGGTTGCAGCGCGTGCGACTGTGGCGTGGCGGCGTTCGAGTTCCAGTAGATCAATTCCAAGCGACCATCCAAGTGTTCGACCAAGGCGCTGCGGCTTTCGACCCAGTCGCCGTCGTTGCAGTACAAGATGCCGTGGATGTCGCGCATCTCGGCGCGGTGGATGTGGCCGCAGACCACGCCCGCGTGTCCGCGTCGGCGCGCTTCGGCGGCCACGGCGGCTTCAAAGTCGGTGACGTAGTTCAAGGCTTTTTTCACACGCTGCTTCAGGTAAGCCGACAGCGACCAGTACGGCAGCCCTAAGCGGGCGCGCAAGGTGTTGAGGTGGCGATTCAGGCGCAGCGTGAACTCGTACAGGTTGTCGCCCACATAGGCCAGCCACTTGGCGCACTGAATCACGCCGTCAAAGTGATCGCCATGCGTGACCCACAGGCGGCGGCCATCCAGCAAGGTGTGGGCTGCATCATTGACCACCTCAATCCCGCCAAACGAATGCCCGATAAAGCCGCGTGCAAACTCATCATGATTGCCGGGCACGAACACCACTTTGCAGCCCTTGCGAGCACGGCGCAGCACTTTTTGCACCACATCGTTGTGCAACTGCGGCCAGTACCAGCGGCGGCGCAGTTGCCAGCCATCGATGATGTCGCCCACCAAATACAGGTGATCGCTCGTGTGTGATTTCAAAAACTCCAGCAGCTCGGCGGCTTGGCAACCGGGCGTACCCAAGTGCAAGTCGGAGATGAAAACGGCGCGGTAGCGCGGCACATCTTCCCCATCGTCTGAGGACTCCGATGGCGCTTTGGCCCAGAAATCAGCCCCAGCAGCGCCGATGCGCTCAAACGCTGTGATGCTGGAGAATCCAGCGCTCATTGGCCACCCAAGAAGTGCTTGCGGTAGCGCGATGGCAGGTCGTTGATGCGCATCAGCATCGGCAAATCAGCCGTGTTGAAGTCAGGATCCCAAGCCGGTGCGCCCAGCACGCGAGCGCCCAAGCGCAAATAGCCTTTGATGAGCGCGGGCGGCTCGATGTCCAAGCTGCCGTTCAAGTGCTCGACCGGCAGCGGCAGGCGCGGCAAGACGTGGTACTCAATCGGGGCCAAGTGCGTTTGCTTGACTTGGTTCCAGATGCTGGCCGCCGCATCGCCGCTGACCACGCCGTTGTGCAGCATCGGGATGCTGGCACAGCCGATCATGGTGTCGAGCTGATTGCGCACCATGAACTCGGCCAGCGCACCCCACAAAGCCATGATCACGCCGCCGTGGCGGTGATCGGGATGGACGCAACTGCGGCCCAGTTCCACCATGCGGGGGCGCAGTGCGCGCAGACGCACCAAGTCAAATTCGGTGTCGCTGTAGGTGCTGCCCACGCGGCGGGCTTGGGCCGGAGTCAGCACGCGGTAGGTGCCGATCACTTCGTCGCTCAACTCGTCGCGCACCAGCAGGTGTTCGCAAAAGTCATCGAACAAGTCGATGTCATGGCCTTCAATGCTGGTGGTCAAGCGGGCACCCATCTCGCCCGCAAACACGTCATACCTCAGGCGCTGCGCCTGGCGCTG
>CALMOI010000177.1 GCA_937871735.1 uncultured Comamonadaceae bacterium | reverse complement strand
AAGCCATCGACCTATTTCAGTACCAGCGCCACTTGGAAGCCAACAACCAAACCGCCCAGCGCTACGAGATCGAGTTCTGGCGCAAGGTGTTTTACCCTTTGAGCTGTTTGGTGATGGTGGTGCTCGCCCTGCCCTTTGCTTACCTGCACTTTGGCTCGGGCAGCGTCACCGGCTACGTGTTTGGCGGGGTCATGGCCGGCATCAGCTTCTTCTTGATGAACAACGTGTTCGGCTTTATTGGCAACCTGCACAACTGGCAACCGTGGCTGGCCTCAGCCGCGCCCAGCATGATTTACTCTGTGATTTCGCTGGCGGCCTTTGGCTGGCTGGTGCTGAGACGATGACCTCCACTGCAACACCCTCCTCGCCCTCCGTGGGCACCACTGGCATCGTCTTGTTTGCGCATGGTTCGCGTGATCCGCTATGGCGCTTGCCTATGGATGCCGTGGCCCAGCGCATCACCGCACTGAACCCCGCAGCCCGCGTGGTCTGCGCCTTTTTGGAGCTGACCACGCCCGACTTGCCCAGCGCCGTGGCCGAGTTGGTGGCTGACGGCATGCAGCGCATCACCGTGGTGCCGCTCTTCTTGGGCGTGGGCAAACATGCCCGCGAAGACCTGCCGCTCTTGATGGCCGAACTGCACACCGCGCACCCCAGTGTGACCTTCACCCTGCAAGCCGCCGTGGGCGAAGACCCCCGTTTGACAGACTTGCTGGCCCGCATCGCCTTGGACTGACACAGGTCATCAGACTGATTCGGCATAATGAATGACATCTTTATCCGAATTCAGTCATGAACCTGCATCAATTTCGCTTCGTCCAAGAGGCGGCGCGCCGTAACCTCAACTTGACCGAGGCCGCCAAGGCGCTGCACACCTCGCAGCCCGGCGTGTCCAAAGCCATCATCGAGCTGGAAGAAGAGCTGGGCGTAGACATCTTCGCCCGCCACGGCAAGCGCCTGCGCCGCATCACTGAGCCGGGGCAGCATGTGCTCAAAAGCATCGAAATCATCATGCGCGAGATCGGCAACTTGAAGCGCATCGGCGAGCAGTTCAGCGCACAAGACAGCGGCACCCTGAGCATTGCCACCACCCACACCCAAGCGCGCTACGTGCTGCCGGTGCCCGTGGCCAAGCTGCGCGTGGCTTACCCGAAAGTGAACATCAGCCTGCACCAGGGCGCGCCCGACCAAGTCGCCAAAATGCTGATCGACGAAGTGGCCGAAATCGGCATCGCGACCGAGTCGCTGTCGGACTACGCCGAGCTGGTCACCCTGCCCTGCTATGAATGGCAACACGTGCTGGTGCTGCCCGGCGACCACCCGCTGGCGCGCAAAGAACGGCTGACGCTGGAAGACATTGCCCACGAATCGCTGATCACCTACCACCCGTCGTTCACGGGCCGCACCCGCATCGACCACGCTTTTGCCCAGCGCAAACTGGTGCCGCGCATCGTGCTGGAAGCTATCGACTCGGACGTGATCACCACCTACGTGCGGCTGGGGCTGGGCATTGGCATCGTGGCCGAAGTGGCGGTGCGTGATTTGAAATCGCTCGAAGTGGGCGATTTGGTGATTCGGCCTTTGGGGCATTTGCTGGGGCAAAACATCACCCGCGTGGCCTTCAAGCGCGGCGCATATCTGCGCAACTTTGTCTACAAATTCGCCGAGCTGCTGAGCGACCGGCTCGACCGCAACCTGATCGCCAAGGCCATGAGCGGCCACGTCAACGACTACGAACTTTGATTTTTGCCCAGCCATTTGCCATGATCACCGCACGCACCCCGGCTCTGCCCAGCAAACTGCCCCACGTGGGCACCACCATCTTCACCGTGATGTCAGCGCTGGCCGCTGAAGTGGGCGCGGTGAATTTGGGCCAAGGTTTCCCTGACTTTGACTGCGACCCCACGCTGGTGCAGGCCGTGACCCAAGCCATGCAACAAGGCCACAACCAGTACCCGCCCATGCCCGGCGTGCCCGCGTTGCGCGCCATCGTGGCCGATAAAGTGCAGGCCTTGCATGGCCGCCGTTACGACCCGGCCAGCGAAATCACCATCACCGCCGGAGCCACGCAAGGCATCTTGACGGCCATCTTGGCCATCGTGCATCCGGGCGACGAAGTGATCGTGCTCGACCCCTGCTACGACAGCTACGTGCCCAACATCGAACTGGCCGGTGGCGTGGCCGTGCGCGTGCCACTCACGCCCGGCAGCTTCCGCCCCGACTTTGACCGCATCCGCGCCGCCATCACGCCGCGCACGCGCGCCATCATCGTCAACACACCGCACAACCCCAGCGCCACCATTTGGAGCGATGCCGACTGGCGCGCCTTGGACGAGCTGCTCGCCCCCACCGATGTGCTGCTCATCAGCGATGAGGTCTACGAGCACATGGTCTACGCGCCGCAGCAGCACCACAGCGCAGCGCGGTATCCGGGGCTGGCGGCGCGGGCCTTCATCATCAGCAGCTTTGGCAAGACCTTCCATGTCACCGGCTGGAAGGTCGGCACCGTCTGCGCCCCGGCCAGCCTGACCGCAGAATTCCGCAAGGTGCATCAGTTCAACGTGTTCACCGTCAACACACCCATGCAGCACGGCATCGCCAGCTACTTGGCCAACCCCGCGCCGTACTTGGAACTGCCCGCCTTCTACGCCGCCAAGCGCGACCTGTTCCGGGCCGGACTGGCGGGCACGCGCTTCAAGCTGCTGCCCAGCGAAGGCAGCTACTTTCAGTGCGTCAGCATTGCCGACTTGGCCGTGCCTGAACGCGACCTGCCTGAAGCCGAGTTCTGCCAGTGGCTGGCCCGCGAAGTCGGCGTCGCCGCCATCCCGCTATCAGCCTTCTACGGCGATGGTTTCGACCAAAAAGTGATCCGCTTTTGCTACGCCAAAAAGGACGACACGCTGCGGGCGGCGCTGGCCCGATTAGCGCGGCTGTGATAGCCAGCGGAGACAACGCCTGACGAAAAACCAGACGGTGGTGACAGTCAGGCTAGTGGTTAGCGACTGAGCGTTGTGCAGCGAACAGACCGGCGGTGGGTTTGCTCACAACATGCGGGTGAACGCTGGGCATCTCCACGCAGTGGGTCATGCGCAAGCGTTCGCGCCCCGAGCCTTGTGCTCGTCTCATCGTCAATGCTCCTCAAGGAGAGATCCATGAACCCACTCACCGCCGCGCCTGCCGACCCAGACTTGGCCGAGCAAGCACACCCTGACCACGGCATTCCATCGCAGGATCCGAATCAGGCCGCGCAGTTTCCGTTGGAGCCTGAGGAGGTTGAGCGCGAGGCCAACTCGGTGTTGGTGGGCGGCGGCATGGTGGCCGGTGCAGCCACCGGGGCCATCATGGGCGGCATGGCGGCTGGCCCCGTGGGCGTGCTGGTGGGTGCATCACTGGGCGCCGTTGCGGGCACGCTGGGTGGCGCGGCCGCTGGCGACGCTGCGAACGCTGAAGACCCCAGCATCCCCGACAAAAGCTGACACGGCCAACGCTGCATATTTTCATGAATAGCGCGGCAACGTACGAAACCGCACAGATCAGGCCACGTCAACCCATTAGCCTTTGCTACTGAGTAAGCAACAGCTTGCTTGCGATGCAAATCGTCCACTTTGGCGATGCCCAAGAAATCGCCAACCTCAAGGAATTACTGCCATGACACAACGCACTGCATACATTGAGAAAATGGAACATCAACTCGACGAGTTGAATAAAAAAATGGCGGGACTTGCAACCTCCGCCAAAGAGGCGAGAGAAGACGCCCAGAAGAAATACAAGGACGAAATGACCAAGCTGCGCGAGCAGTCCAAAGTTGCCGTCGCCAAACTCGAAGAGCTGAAAACAGCCAGCACAGAGTCTTGGGACACCTTGGTCACCGACATGGAAAAAATGCACGACGCTTTCACGCATTCCTTTTTCTCGTTGTTCCAAACCCCGGGCTCCATTGCCGATGCTGATGACAAAAAGAAAGAAGCCAAAGCGCAGAAGTAATTGCGAGCCAGCTCCAGCAGCCTGCCGAATACTCGGCAGGCTGCCAGGAAAAGACTTACTCGGTGTGCGGAAAGTCTTCCAGCAGATCGGCAAGTTCGCTGGCGTGTTCTTCTTCCACCGCCAAGATGGCTTTGAGCATGTCGCTGGTGGTGGAGTCATCCGTGCCCAGATAGCAAATCATGTCGCGGTAGCTGTTGATGGCTATCCGTTCAGCCACCAAGTCCTCATGGATCATGTCGTGCAAGGTGGTGCCCGCCACA
>CALMOI010000176.1 GCA_937871735.1 uncultured Comamonadaceae bacterium | reverse complement strand
TCTATCACTGCTTTGGCTGCGGCAAGAACGGCAACGCCATCAGCTTTTTGATGGACCACGCGGGCATGAGCTTTCCCGAAGCCGTCGAAGACTTGGCTCAGCAAGTCGGACTGAAAGTGCCTGAAGACGACCTCTCGCCGCAAGAGCGCGCTCGCCAAGCCGAGCAGCGCGAAAAGCAAGCCACGCTCAGCGACGTGCTGGAAAAAGCGGGCGAGGCCTACCGCAAGCACCTCAAAGGCTCGCAGCGCGCCATCGCGTACTTGAAAGGCCGAGGCTTATCGGGCGAAATCGCCAAACAATTTGGCCTAGGCTACGCGCCCGAGGGCTGGCGCACGCTGGCCGGCGTGTTCCCGCAGTACGACGACCCGCTGCTGGCCGAAAGCGGCTTGGTCATCGTCAACGAGGAAGACGACAAGCGCTATGACCGCTTCCGTGACCGCATCATGTTCCCGATTCGCAACGTCAAGGGCGAGTGCATCGGCTTTGGCGGGCGCGTGCTGGGCGATGAAAAACCCAAGTACCTGAACTCGCCCGAAACCCCGGTGTTCCACAAAGGCCGCGAGCTGTACGGCCTGTTTGAAGCGCGCCATGCGCTGCGCGACGCGGGTTACGTGCTGGTCACCGAAGGCTATATGGACGTGGTGGCGCTGGCGCAGTTGGGCTTTCCGAACGCGGTGGCCACGCTGGGCACCGCCTGCACGCCCGAGCATGTGCAAAAGCTGTTTCGCTTCACCGATGCGGTGGTGTTCAGCTTTGACGGCGATGCCGCCGGGCAACGCGCCGCCCGCAAAGCCTTGGATGGCGCGCTGCCCCATGCCAGCGATGTGCGCAGCGTCAAATTCTTGTTCTTGCCCGCCGAACACGACCCGGACAGCTACATCCGCAGCTACGGCCCCGCCGCTTTCGCCCAGCAAGTCAGCGAGGCCATGCCGCTGTCGCGCTTCTTGGTTGAAGCCGCCAGCGAGGGCTGCGACCTGAGCAGCGCCGAAGGCCGCGCCCGCTTGGCCAGTCAGGCCAAACCGCTGTGGCAGCCGCTGCCCGAAGGCGCACTCAAGCGCCAGTTGCTGGGCGACATCGCGCAGCGCGTGCAGCTCAGCAACCAAGAGCTGACCGAGGTCTGGCACGGCCAACCAGTGGCCCCAGCGCCCGTCGCACCGCCGATGGATGACGGCTACGCCAGCGCCCCCGAAGCGCCCCAGGCCGCGCCGCGCCGCACGGATCGGCCCGGCTTCAAGTCCAAATTTGGCAAATCTCGCAGCGGCAAACCCAGCACGGAACCGCGTCCGGCGCAAGGCACCAGCCACCCAGCCCCCGCCAGCCGCGCCGATCACGCCGCCCGGCTGCTGCTCAACGACATGGCCGGTTGGGACACCCTGACGCACGAAGACCACGCGCTGCTGTGCGAGCTGCCCGCGCCGCACGGGCCGCTGTTCGTCTGGCTTGACAGCTTGTTTCAAGACCAAGGCCCGCTGCCGCCCGACACCCTGCGCACACTGCTGCCCGAAGCCCCGCAAGCCGCCGCATTCGACACCTTGGCCCACCAAGCCCTGACGCAACTGCCGCCCGATACCAGCGCCGACCCCGAAGCTCACAGCGAAGCCACGCAAGAACTGCGCGCCCTGATCGACCTGATCTTGAACCAACGGCTGATGCAGCTGGAAAACGAAGCCATCGCTGCTGGCGACTTGGATCGCTACCGGCATCTGCACGAACGCCGCCGGACACTGGCGCTGCAAGCCAGCGCAAGCTGACGGGCCATAGCACAAAAATCGCTCCATCAGGGCTTGACATCGTGCTAAGAGCTACAATATAGGGTTGCACTAGGCAAGAGCGACAGCAGCACCTCCGGGCCCGGCCACACGATGCCATCAGCGCACTTCGGCCACCACCGCAAGGACTGCACGCCAAATGTTCGCCCACTCATCTTGCCGTTGAGAACCCGCCCGCAAAACCGTCTTGACCGCCACCGTGCCACCTGCGCGGCATCGACTCATGCACGTGCGTTTTGCCCGCGTGTCGCCCAAGCTCCTGTCCACGCGCCGCCAGCCCCATCAAAGCGCCGACCGTGCCTGCCCAGCCTGAAACGAAAGTTGAACCGTGTCCGAAACGAAGTCCACTGCCCAAAAGCTCAAAGAAGCCGCCGATGCCCTGCTCAAAGCCGGTGCCACCGTGAAGAAAAAGCCCGGTCGCCCGCCCAAAGCCAGCGCCGAGGCCACCAGCAGCGATGCGGACAGCGACGACAGCAGCACCAGCGCCACCAAAGCCAAGCCTGCTGTCAAGCGTGGCCGCAAGCCGAAGGCCACCACCGGCACCAGCGCCGCCAGCGCCAAAGGCGGTGATGCTGACGACTTGGACATGAGCGACATTGAAGACGAACTGGCCGGTGAGCCCGTCGTCGAGACCACGCCCGGCACCACCGAAAAGGTCAAGCCGCTGCGCATGAAGATCAGCAAGGCCAAAGAACGCGCCTTGATGAAGGAATTCGGCCTTGATGAAACCGTCTTGTCTGAAGAAGACTTGGCCAAGCGCCGCCTGCGCCTGAAAGCCCTGATCAAGTTGGGCAAGACACGCGGCTATTTGACCCACGGCGAAATCTCCGACCACTTGCCCGACAAGCTGGTCGATGCTGAAACGCTGGAAGTTGTGGTCAACATGCTCAACGACATGGGCGTGGCGGTGTACGAGCAAACGCCCGATGCCGAAACCCTGCTGCTGAACAACACCGCGCCCACCGCCGCCACCGAAGAAGAAGCCGAAGAAGAAGCCGAAGCCGCGCTCTCGACCGTGGACAGCGAATTTGGCCGCACCACCGACCCGGTTCGCATGTACATGCGCGAAATGGGCACCGTCGAACTGCTGACCCGCGAAGGCGAAATCGAAATCGCCAAGCGCATCGAAGGCGGCTTGATGGCCATGATGGAGGCGATCAGCGCATCGCCCGCCACCATCGCCGAAATCCTGAACATGGGCGAAGAGA
>CALMOI010000175.1 GCA_937871735.1 uncultured Comamonadaceae bacterium | reverse complement strand
GCCACCACCAACAGCGATGCGGGCGTGACCGACCTGCGCAAGACCTACAAGACGCTGGAAGCCATGCAGCGCGCCGGGCTCTTGCTGCTGGTGCATGGCGAAGTCACGTCGCCCGACATCGACCTGTTCGACCGCGAAGCCGTGTTCATCGACACGCAACTGATCCCGCTGCGCCGCGACTTCCCCGAGCTGAAGATCGTCTTCGAGCACATCACCACCAAAGAAGCCGCCCAGTACGTGACCGAGGCCGACCAGTACACCGGCGCGACGCTGACCGCGCACCACCTGCTGTACAACCGCAACGCCATCTTCACTGGCGGCATCCGCCCGCATTACTACTGCCTGCCGGTCTTGAAGCGCGAAACCCACCGCGTCGCCCTGGTGCAAGCCGCTACCAGCGGCAACCCGCGCTTCTTCTTGGGCACCGACAGCGCCCCGCACCCGGCCCATCTGAAAGAACATGCCAGCGGCTGCGCCGGTTGCTACACCGCCCACGCCGCGATGGAGCTGTACGCCGAAGCCTTCGACAACGCGGGCGCGCTGGACAAGCTGGAAGCCTTTGCCAGCTTCAACGGAGCCGACTTCTACGGCCTGCCGCGCAACACCGGCACCATCACCCTGCGCAAGGAAAGCTGGACACCGCCCGAGTCCTACACCTTCGGCGAAGCCAGCCTCAAGCCCTTGCGCTCGGGCGAAGCGCTGCCGTGGCGCTTGGTCTGATCGACATCCACTGGCCCGTCCCCTGGCTCACCCCGTGGCGGGCCGTCGGCGAGCCGCTGGCGGATGCGATTTGCGCGGGTCAGCCGCAGCCCGAGGTGCTGACCCGCGCCGCGCTGGCCCCGGTGCGTTTTGTGCCGCAGGCCGATCTTCCACCCGGCATGGCTTATGAGCAGTTCATTTACCAGCAGCGCGCCGTGCCCACGCGCGATGGGCTGCATGACTTTTTCAACGCGCTGTGCTGGATGCGGTTTCCGCAGGCCAAGCTGCGGCTGAACCAGCTCCAGGCCGCCGAGATCGCCGCCGCTGGCGTGCAAGCCGTGCGCGGCCCGGTGCGTGATGCCATCACCGTGTTTGACGAGAACGCCGCCCTGCTGCAAGCGCCCGATGCGTTGTGGGACGCGCTGGCCGCGCGCCAGTGGCAGCGGCTGTTTGGCGAGCTGCGCCCGCTGTGGGCCAAGGCACAGTTGCTGCTGTTCGGCCATGCGCTGACCGAAAAGCTGGTGCAGCCCTACAAATCCATCACCGCTCACGTCTGGCGCGTGCCGCCCGCCGTGCAATGGTCTGATAACGATGTCACCGCGCTCGACAACTGGTTGGCCGTTGATCTAACCGCGCCCAAGCTGGCCGCCAAGCCCTTCGTGCCGCTGCCCGTGCTTGGCGTGCCCGGCTGGTGGGCGGCGAATGAAGAGGCGGCGTTTTACGACGATGCGCAGGTTTTTCGCCCTGAACGCCAGCGCCGCAGCCCGCCAATCGCACTGGCGACTGTGGCCTACTCTGCCGCCTGAATCGTTCAGCGCAATCACCGTGGCGGGCTCTGGAATTGGGCGCTGGCAACTTGATTTAAGGCGCGCTCACCCTAACATGGCGGTCATCAGCCCCGAGTTGGGGCGCACACGGAAACACTGACATGAAACGCATCTTGCTGTTTATTTTGACCAACGTCGCTGTCGTGGCGGTGCTGGGAATCGTCGCCAGCTTGTTGGGCGTGAACCGCTACTTGACCGCTAACGGCCTGAACTTGGGCGCGTTGCTCGGCTACGCGCTGGTGATGGGGTTTGGCGGTGCCATCATTTCGCTGCTGATCAGCAAGCCGATGGCCAAGTGGAGTTCGGGCGTGCAGGTCATCGACCAGCCGCGCAACGCTGACGAGGCCTGGATCGTCAACACCGTGCGTAAATTCGCCGACAAAGCTGGTATCGGGATGCCCGAAGTCGGCATTTTTGAAGGTGAACCCAACGCTTTTGCCACGGGTGCGTTCAAAAACTCGGCGCTGGTGGCGGTGTCTACCGGTCTGCTGCAAAGCATGACGCACGAAGAAATCGAAGCTGTGATCGGCCACGAAGTCGCCCACATCGCCAACGGCGACATGGTCACCATGACGCTGATACAAGGCGTGATGAACACCTTTGTCGTGTTCCTGAGCCGCGTGATTGGCTACGCGATAGACAGCTTTCTGCGCAAAAACGACGAGCGCGACAGCGGCCCCGGCATTGGTTACATGGTCACCACGCTGGTGTTGGACATCGTGCTGGGCTTTGCGGCCAGCATGATCGTGGCGTGGTTCAGCCGCCAGCGTGAGTTCCGCGCTGACGCAGGTGCAGCGCAACTCATGGGCCGCAAACAGCCGATGGTGAATGCGCTGGCCCGTTTGGGCGGTCTGCACCCGGCAGACTTGCCCAAAGGACTGGCCGCGATGGGCATTGCGGGTGGTATGGGTCAACTGTTCAGCACCCACCCGCCGATTGAAGAGCGCATTGCTCGTTTGCAAAGCACGCAAGGTTAAGGAGTTGTAGCGATGGGCATGGAATTTTCGACTTGGCTGGCGTTGTTCGCCGCTTCTTGGGCTATCAGCTTGTCGCCCGGCCCTGGCGCAGTGGCGGCGATGAGTTCGGGGCTGAACCACGGCTTCAAGCGCGGCTACTTCACCACCTTCGGCCTGATCCTGGGCATTTGGACGCAGGTCGTCGTGGTTGGTCTGGGGCTGGGTGCGTTGGTCATGACCTCCAGCACCGCCTTTACCGTCATCAAATGGCTGGGCGTGGCGTATCTGGTGTGGCTGGGCATTCAGCAGTGGCGCGCCCCGGCGCGTCCGCTGGTGGCTGTCGATAGCGCGAACTTGGGCACCAGCCGCCGTCTCATGGTGCTGCGCGCCTGGATGATCAATACCGTGAACCCCAAGGGCACGCTGTTTTTGCTGGCCATCGTGCCGCAGTTTTTGGACGTGCATCAGCCGCTGGCTCCGCAATACGCCATCGTCGCCCTGACGCTGGGTTTTACCGATTTGGTGGTGATGGCTGGTTACACCGCTCTGGCCGCGCGCGTGCTCAATACCTTAAAAGCCCCCAGCCACCTGCGCGCCGTCAACCGTGTATTTGGCGGGATGTTCGTGGCGGCGGGGTCGCTGCTGGCGGTGTTCAAGCGGGCGGTTTGAGGCTCACTCCAAGCCCAGCACCCCACGCGCCACCGCCTCGCCCACTTTGATCCCATCCACCGCCGCCGACAGGATGCCCCCGGCGTAGCTGGCTCCTTCGCCCGCTGGGTACAGGCCCGCGACGTTCACGCTTTGGTAGTTGTCGTCGCGCGGGATTTTGAGGGGGGATGAGGTGCGGGTTTCGACACCCGTGAGCACCGCGTCGGGCAGGTCAAAGCCTTTGATCTTGCGGCCAAACACGGGCAGGGCTTCGCGCATGGCGCTGATGGCGTAGTCGGGCAGGGCGGGGTGCAGGTCGCCCAGTTTGACGCCGGGCTTGTACGAGGGCTCCACGCTGCCCAGCGTGGTCGAGGGCTGACCGGCGATGAAGTCACCCACCAATTGCCCCGGCGCTTCGTAGCTGCTGCCGCCCAGCACGTAAGCGTTGGCTTCGAGCTGACGTTGCAGCACGATGCCGGACAAGGGGTGCGCCACGCCAGCCGCCAGCGCCTCGGCCCCAAAGGTCGCGCCCAGCGCGTCTGCGAAGGCGGCGGGGTCAGTGGGGTAGTCCTCGGGCGTGATGCCGACCACCATTCCGGCGTTGGCGTTGCGTTCGGCGCGGGAATATTGGCTCATGCCGTTGGTTACCACCCGGCCCGGCTCGGACGTGGCGGCCACCACGGTGCCACCAGGGCACATGCAAAAGCTGTAGACGGCGCGGCCATTTTGGGCGTGATGCACCAGCTTGTAGTCGGCAGCGCCCAAGAGCGGATGCCCGGCGTGGCGGCCCCAGCGGGCGCGGTCGATCAGGCTTTGCGGATGTTCGATGCGGAAACCCACCGAAAACGGCTTGGCCTCCATCTGCACGCCCCGGCTGTAGAGCATGGTGAAGGTATCGCGCGCACTGTGGCCCAAGGCCATCACCACATGGTCGGCGCGCAGCGGGTAGCTCTGGCCGGTGGCTTGATCCAGCACCGTCAGGCCGCGCAGATGGCCGTTTTCGACTTGGATGTCGGTCACGCGCTGCTCAAAGCGGATTTCGCCGCCCAGGGCGACGATTTGCTCGCGCAGGTGTTCCACCACCTTGACCAGCTTGAAGGTGCCGATGTGCGGGTGCGCGGCGTACAAAATTTCGGGCGGGGCACCGGCTTGGACAAACTCCTCCATCACCTTGCGGCCTAGGTGGCGCGGGTCTTTGATCTGGCTGTAGAGCTTGCCGTCGCTGAAGGTGCCTGCGCCGCCTTCGCCAAACTGCACGTTGGATTCGGGGTTCAGCGTGTGCTTGCGCCACAGGCCCCAGGTGTCTTTGGTGCGCTGGCGCACGGTGCGGCCCCGCTCCAGCACGATGGGCTTGAAGCCCATTTGCGCCAGCACCAGCGCCGCAAAAATCCCGCACGGCCCAAAGCCGACCACCACCGGGCGCAACGGCAAATCCGCCGGAGCCTGCGCCACAGGCCGCCACGTCATGTCGGGCGTGGGCTGGATGTGCGGGTTGGCGGCGTGCTGGGCCAGTAGCGCGGCCTCGCGCTCGGGCTGGGCCAGCGTCACATCGACGATGAACACCGCCCGCAAATCGGCCTTGCGCGCATCAAAACTGCGTTTGAAGACGTGCAGCGCGGCAATGTCGCCCAGCGCAAGGCCCAGCGCCTGCGCCGCCAGCTCGCGCAGCGCGGCCTCGGGATGCGGCGGCGGCGTGCGGTCAGCCTCGGTTTCGTGGGGGGCATCCGACGCGCGCCGCTCATCAACGGGCAGGGCGGACAGGGGAAGTTTGAGTTCGGAAAGACGAATCATGGGGACGGGCTCGTGGTCATCAAGCAGGAGGATGATAGGGTATAGAAGGCGCTGAAATGAATTAGAGCATGTTCTGAACTCTGAGAAATGTCTTTGTAAATCAATAGATTGCAAATATTGGAGGCAAGATAGGTGGTCAAAAATCTTCAATGGAGTCAACCATTTGGGGTGAGTTCATAACACGCTCTAGTGTGTAGGACTTTTGAGTAACAATAGCGAA
>CALMOI010000174.1 GCA_937871735.1 uncultured Comamonadaceae bacterium | reverse complement strand
TCCTCTTCCAGCCCCAGCTCTTGGATTTTGCGGGTGATGGTGTTGCGCCCTATGCCCAGCTTTTGCGCGGCCTCAATGCGGCGGCCTCGGGTGCTGGCCAATGCGGTCAAGATCAGCTTGGACTCAAAGCGGCGCGACAGTTCATCCCACACGTCTTGACGGCCTGTGGCGAGCAAGGCTTGCGCCTCCAGTTCCAAACCCTGCTCCCAAGAACCCTCGCCACCGGTCACGGCTGTCGGGAACACCGACGGCAAGGCCGAAGCGGGCATGCGCACAGGTGGCACCATCGGCTGCGTCACGCTGTGACCGGCCACGGCAGCTTGGGCCATACCCAACCGATCCGCTTGAGCGCGAGCCAAAGCTTCTTCTAGGCCCGACATTTCAGTGGCAGCGGCCACCATCGCCACTGCGGCCACCGCAGGCGCGCCCACGGCTTGCACCTCGGGCGGCAAATCTTTGGCCTCAATCACCTGCGACGGTGCCATCACCGTCAGCCAATGGCAGATGTTTTCCAACTGCCGCACGTTGCCGGGAAAGTTGAAACCACTCAACTGCGCCACCGCCGCATCAGCGATGCGCTTGGGCTCCACGCCAAGCTGCTTGGCGCTTTGCTGCAAGAAGTGGCGCGTGAGCATCGGAATGTCTTCGCGGCGATCCGTCAGGCGCGGCAGGCGCAGCCGGATCACATTCAAGCGGTGGAACAAGTCCTCGCGGAAGCCACCGTCTTTAACCCGTTGCTCCAAATCTTGGTGCGTGGCGGCAATCACGCGCACATTGGCTTTGACGGCGCTGTGCCCACCCACGCGGTAAAAACTGCCATCCGACAGCACCCGCAGCAAGCGGGTTTGCAGATCGAACGGCATGTCGCCGATTTCATCGAGGAACAGCGTGCCGCCATCGGCCTGCTCGAAACGCCCCCGGCGCATGGTTTGCGCACCGGTGAAAGCACCGCGCTCGTGACCGAACAGTTCCGATTCCAGCAAATCTTTGGGGATGGCCGCCGTGTTGATGGCCACAAAGGGCCCTCCCGCACGCGGCGAGTGCTTGTGCAGCGCACGCGCCACCAGCTCTTTGCCTGAACCCGATTCGCCGGTGATCAGCACGGTGACATTGCTTTGGCTCAGTCGACCTATGGCGCGGAACACGTCCTGCATCGCCGGGGCTTGGCCCAACATCTCGGGCGTGGCGGACAAGCGCTCTTCGGCCACCTCTTCGCGCTGGCTTTCTTCGACGGCGCGGCGGATCAGCTCGACGGCTTTCGGCAAATCGAAAGGTTTGGGCAGGTACTCGAACGCACCACCTTGGAAAGCCGACACCGCGCTGTCCAAGTCAGAGAACGCGGTCATGATGATCACCGGCAGCCCCGGCTGTATCGCCTTGACTTTGGCCAACAAGTCCAAACCCGAGCCACCCGGCATGCGGATGTCGCTCACCAGCACTTGGGGGCCGCCGTCCTCGCCCGCCGCTTCTAGGGCTTGCAGCACCTCGCGTGGATTGACAAAGCTGCGTGTGGGCAAGTTCTCCCGCAGGAGCGCTTTCTCCAACACAAAGCGGATCGATTGGTCATCATCAACTATCCAGATCGGCTTCATGTTCAGGGTGTCCCTTTGTGGTCAAGCAGTGTTATGGCAACGGAATCAGGATTTTGAAATCCGTTCGACCTGGCACGCTGTCACACTCGATCACGCCATGATGCTGCTGGACAAATGTCTGCGCCAACGTCAGGCCTAAACCGGAGCCGCCATCCCGTCCAGAAACCAGCGGGAAGAAAATTCGGTCTTTGATCGAGTCTGGTACGCCAGGCCCGTTGTCTATCACATGCAATTCCAATGCCAGACGATAACGCTGCTTGCCAAAAGTGATTTGACGGGCAATTCGGGTGCGGAACACGATCTCCGCATCACCGCTCACAATTTGATCGGCCAGCGCCTGCGCCGCGTTGTGCGTGATGTTGAGAATGGTCTGAATCAGTTGCTCGCGATCACCCCGGAACTCGGGCACCGAGATGTCGTAGTCACGCACCACGCGCAAGCCTTTGGGAAACTCGGCCAAGATCAGCGAGCGCACACGCTCGAAGACTTCGTGGATGTTCACATCGCCCACCACATGCGGCCTGCGGTGCGGGGCCAACAGCCGATCAACCAAGGTTTGCAGCCGGTCGGCTTCATGGATGATGACTTGGGTGTACTCAGTCAGCTCTTTGGAGTCCATCTCCATTTCGAGCAGCTGGGCCGCACCCCGAATACCGCCGAGCGGGTTTTTGATCTCGTGCGCCAGGTTGCGAATCAGCTCTTTGTTGGCCTGAGCTTGGTCAATCAAGCGCTCTTCGCGCTCTTGGCGCGCTTGGGCTTCCAGGGGCAACAGTTCGATGATGATTTCGCCGGGGCGCTCTGTTTGCGCCACGATGACGTGTATCGACAGCGGTTCGTGCAGCAGGCGCTTGAGGTGGGCGTCGTAGCGCAAAGCTGCAAACTCGTTGCTGCGCGCACCATCTAGGGCATTGCGAAAGACTTGCGGCTCAACAAAATAATCGGACAGTGGCGTGCCTTCGATGCTGCGGCGGGACATGCCCAAGGCATCTTCCAGCGCCGCATTGGCAAACAGCACAACACCATCGCTGCGAACCACAGCAACCAGTGTGACCAGCAGGTCAAAGGCAAAAAAGCGGGAGGGGTTAGGTGCAGGTTTTTTCAAGCGGCCTATTTTGCCGCAGAAGCCGGTGCCGAAGCCCCAGGCATCCGTCCCAGCTCGCGTTTGATGCCCGCAATGTCGCTGTCGTTGCGCGCAATGCTGGCTTTGAGTTCGGCCACGCGATCGAGGTATTTTTGATGGTTGCGCGCCTCGCCGCCACGCAAATCAGGCTGTCCGTCTTTGTACTCGGCCAACAACTCGGCTTGACGTGCTTCGGCGCGTCGCAGCTCAGACTCCAGCACGCCACGGGCGTCGGCATCGCGCGTGCGCTGGTCATTGGGATCAACCTTTTGCGACGCACTGCCCGAGGCCACAGGCTTGGCCGCCGATGAAGCACCACCACTGCTGGGGGCCGCCAAGCGAGGGCTTTGCACCACGCTGATCGAGCTGCCTTCGATGAGTTTGCAGGTTTTGATTTGCTGGTCAGTGGGTTTGTTGGTGTATTCGTTGCCGCAGCGGTAAATGCGCTCTTGCGCGAAGCTGCCAGAGGCTCCAAACAGAGCAACCAAAGTGATCAGTAAAGCGTGTTTCAAAAGCATTCCTAGCCTGCACCGTGTGGGGGGTCAAAAAAAAGGACGGCTTGCGCCGTCCTTTTTATACCACCACGCTGAAAATTACAGCGAGAAGTACATGTCGTACTCAACCGGGGACACTTCCACGCGGCTGCGGTTGACTTCTTGCATCTTCAATTCGATGTAGGAGTCGATCCAGCTGTCGCTGAACACGCCGCCCTTGGTCAAGAAGGCGCGATCTTTGTCCAGGTGCTCCAGAGCTTGGTCGAGGCTAGAGCACACGGTGGGCACCAGCTTGTCTTCTTCCGGGGGCAGATGGTACAGATCCTTGGTGGCGGCTTCGCCCGGGTGGATCTTGTTTTCCACGCCGTCCAGACCGGCCATCAGCAAGGCAGCGAAACCCAGGTACGGGTTGCACAGAGGATCGGGGAAGCGAGCTTCCACGCGACGAGCCTTGTCGGATGCCACGTTCGGGATACGGATTGAAGCGGAACGGTTCTTGGCCGAGTAAGCCAACTTCACCGGAGCTTCGTAGTGAGGAACCAGACGCTTGTAGCTGTTGGTACCAGGGTTGGTGATAGCGTTCAGCGCGCGAGCGTGCTTGATGATGCCGCCAATGTAGTACAGAGCGAACTCAGACAAACCTGCGTAGCCGGTGCCAGCGAACAGGTTCTTGCCGTCTTTCCACACGGATTGGTGCACGTGCATGCCAGAGCCGTTG
>CALMOI010000173.1 GCA_937871735.1 uncultured Comamonadaceae bacterium | reverse complement strand
CAAGCCCGCCGCAAACCCGCATGAATGCTGGATTGTGTAAAAAAAGTGAAATGTAGTGCCATATTATTTTCGTGTAAATGATACAAGCCACCTAATTTGGGGCATCATCGTGAAATGTTTATTCGGTGCACCCCAACCCGCAGCCGCAAGTCCGGCGCGCCCTACACCACCTACCGACTGGTGCAAAGCGTTCGCACCGCGCAGAGCATCAAACAAGCCACCCTGCTCAATCTGGGCAGCCACTTTGATTTACCCAAGGACCAGTGGCCATTGCTTGTGCAGCGCATCGATGAGTTGCTGCACAACCAGACCTCATTGATCGCATCGACCTTGTCAGAGGCCGCTCAGACACTGGCACAGCGCTATGCGGCACAGCTGATCGCGCTCAAACCCTCTGAGTCAGTCGCACCCACTCCCGCTCCCACTCCTGTGGTCGAGGGGGCGATGGCGCAAGCGCACGCACCCCAAGGGGTGAGTGAACGATTCCAGCACGTTGATCTGGACTCCATTGAATTGATTCGTCCCCGCAGCATCGGCGTGGAACACGCCGCTCTATCTGCCATGCGCCAGTGTGGCTTTGAGGCCAAGCTCAGTGAGTTGGGGTTGAATCGCCCTCAAATCGCCGCCACTGTCGCCAGCGTCGTGGCCCGTATGGCTGCGCCCGCCAGTGAGCTGGCCACCCACGCCTGGCTCCAACAGCACTCGGGCTTGGGTGAGCTGATTGACTTTGACTTCGAAGCGATGGACCTGAACCGCCTGTACCGGGCCTCGGACTTGCTCTACAAGCACCGTGATGCCTTGCAAGATCACCTGTTCGCCCAGGCCCAGTCGATCTTTGGTTTGCACCCCACCATCACCCTGTACGACTTGACCAACACCTACTTCGAGGGGATCTGCGCCAGTGTGGCCAAAGCCAAACGCGGCCACTCCAAGGAGTCCCGCAGCGACTGCCCACTGCTCACGCTGGCCCTCACGCTTGACTCCAGTGGCTTCGTGCGGCGCTCCAAAGTCTTTGCTGGCAACGCCAGCGAACCCGCCACGCTCAAGGACATGCTTGAAAGCCTCAACGCTGCCCCGGGTGCCACGGTGGTGATGGATGCAGGCATTGCTACCGAAGCGAACCTGACTTGGCTGCGTGAGAACGGCTACCACTATTTGGTCAAATCGCGCTTGCGTGAGCGCCAGTTCGACCCTGAGGGTGCCACCGAGGTGCAAACCGCAGGTGATGTCACGATCAAAATGAACCGGGTGATGGATGCCCAGGGTCAGGTGCTGCTGTACTGTCATTCACCGGCACGCGAGCAAAAGGACCGGGCCATTGATGATGCGAAAGCGGCTGCTTTCGAGGCCGTGTGCGAAAAGCTCAAGGCGGGCCTATCCAAGCCGCGTGGCGCCAAGGATGTGGACACCATCATGGAGCGACTGGGCCGGGCCAAAGCAGCGCATCCACGGGGTGCACAGCACTATGAGGTGCAGGTTACCCGGGACGAGACCCAGTTGATCGCGCTGGACATCACCTGGAGCAAATGCATCAAAACAGGCAGTGCGGCCGCGCACCCTGGGGTTTACTGTCTGCGCACGAATCTGCTGGATGTGGATGATGCCACGCTGTGGCGGACCTACGTGATGTTGACGGATCTGGAGTCGGTGTTTCGCTCGCTCAAGACGGACCTGGGTTTGCGCCCGGTGTTTCACCAAGTGGAGCGCAGGGTGGAGGGGCATTTGTTCATTAGCGTGCTGGCATATCACTTTGTGCACATGCTGCGCACGCAGCTCAAACACCAAGGCATTAATGACAGCTGGTCAACCTTGCGTGAGACTTTGTCCGTACAGCGTCGGGTGACGCTCACGATGACTCGCCGCGATGGGCGCAGCGTGCATGTTCGCAAGGCCAGTCGGCCAGAGCCGCGTCATCAAAGCATCAACGAGATGCTGGGCCACGCGCCCAATCCGGGCGGTACGCATCGGACGTTGATTTAGCGCTGCAGCGATGCTTTGAGATTCAGTGCGGGATGGCACAAATGTAGTGCCATACACGCCGGAAATACCTCTTAAGCTATTGATTTAATTGGAGTTTGTAGTGCCTTATGACAAAGATGGGTTAAGGTCACCGATGCCACCACCGCTACAACCGATGTGCTGAACATCGTCAC
>CALMOI010000172.1 GCA_937871735.1 uncultured Comamonadaceae bacterium | reverse complement strand
CGCTTTGCGTGACGTGGTTCAGCTCGTTGGGCTTGAGCAGCGGCAGCACCTGCAAAGTTTGCAGCAGAGGCGGCTTAGAGGCGGGCAGCGCTAGCCCGAGATTATCAATGTTATATTTCATATGTGCTATGTGTGAAATTTAATTATTACACTTGGATCGCATCAATAACCCCCGATAACCATCACTTATCGAGGGTAAATTATAGAAGGAGTAGGGCGATGACGGAAATGAATGTGCCACAGGTTCAAGGTGTGCTCTCAGGCTTGGCTGCACCGCGTGCAGCTGCTGCGCGTGGTGTGCAACCACATGAAGTTTGGGCGGTGGCTGATGCGCTGTTGATGGAGGGCCAACGCCCGACCATCGAACGCGTGCGCCAAAAGCTAGGTCGCGGTTCACCCAACACCGTGGCTCCGATGCTAGAAGATTGGTTTGCGCAACTGGGTCAGCGTTTGCAAGGCGCAAGCGTGGCGGCGAACGGATCAACTGCGGCTGTCAGCACGAACGCGCCCAGCTCGGTGCAAGACTTGGCCCAACAACTTTGGGATGCCAGCTTGGAGGCCGCACGCCTAGCGGCTCAAGATGAGTTGCAGCAAGCCCACGCGCAGTTGCAACAAGAGCGCGATGCCTTGGCTGATGAACGCGCCGCGTGGGCGCAAGAGCAATGGCGTTTGCGCCAGCAGCAAGCCGCCAGCGAACAACTTGCTGCACTGGCGCGCGAACATGCGGCGGCGCTGCAAACCCGGCTCGATCAAGCCGAAGCCGCCTTGCGTGAGCGTGAGCAGCAACTGAGCGACCTGCGTCTGCGCCTAGATGCTGCGCAAACGCAGCACGCCCAAGATGTCAGCGCCTGGGCCGATGAGCGCCAGCAATTGCAAGAACGCTACAGCCGCAACGAACGCCATTGGCTGCAAGAGCTGGACAACGCCCGCCAAGATGCCAAACAGCAGCGCGCCAACCTTGCATTGAGCCAGCGCGAGCGCGACGCTTTGGCGCAGCAGCTCAGCGCCAGCCAGACTCAAGCTCAAGAATTGAAACTGTCGCTGCACACCACCGAGCAGCAAACCGATCATTGGCAAGCACGTTGCGCACAACTGGAAGCCGCCCTCACCCAAGAACGCGAGCAACAGGCCGCATGGCTCGCGCAATGGGCGCAGCGTTTGGCGCAACAACCGGCAGAAAAATCAGGTGCCGCGACCACCACAGCGCTTCAACGTGGCCGAATCGCCGTCACACCCAGCAGCCGAATGCGGCGATTGATCAAGCGCTGACTACCAACGTGCGCCATTGCGGGCACGGATGGCCGCCGCAATGATTTCTGCGGTGGCCGGTCGCTGGGCTTGCTGGGCAAAGTCAATGGCGCTGAGTTTGAGCTTGTTGCGCAGCGTGGGGTCTGCGCCTTCGTCCAGCAGCAAATGCACAGTTTCATCGCTGCCGTAGTGCGCGGCCATCATCAGCGGTGTGGTGCCGTTGGGTGATTCGGCATCTATGTAGGCGTGACGTTCCAGCAGCAACTGAATCAGGTTCAGTTGGCTTTTGGTGGCGGCGTAGTGCAGCGGAGCCCAGCCGGGTTTGTTGACATCGGCCCCGTGGTCAATCAGGCGCACGGCCAAGTCGTATTGACCAGTGAGCGCCGCAATCATCAACGGGCTTTCGTCTTGGGCGGTGCGGGTTTCGACCTCGGTTTTGGGCCAGTCAATCAGCACGGCGGCCACGTTCGGCGATGGTTCCTTCAGCGCCAAAAACAAACCGTGCCGGCCTTGGCTGTCGAGCGTGTTGGGATCGAAACCCCGGCGCAGCAGCACATTCACGGTGCGGTAATCGTCGCGCTTGATGGCGGTGAAAAAGTCTTCATACGAGCCCGCCCAAGCACAGCTGCTGGCGCACAGTGCCAGCAGCACGCCCGCCAAGCTGCTGCGCCGCGTGAGGCCGGTTGGGGTGATCTGTGTCATGGGCTTACCTCACGGACATCACGCCGCAAAAATCTGCGGGAACAAGCGGTCAAAGTTGGCGCTGGTTTGGGCGGCGATGTCTTCGACCGGGCAATGGCGCAGCACCGCCAGTTGTTGCGCCACATGCGGCACATATGATGGATTGTTGGTCTTGCCACGAAACGGCACCGGGGCCAGATACGGGCTGTCGGTTTCAATCAGCA
>CALMOI010000171.1 GCA_937871735.1 uncultured Comamonadaceae bacterium | reverse complement strand
TCGGCGTACAGCGGGTCTAGCCCCAGCTGAGTCGCGCAAAGCTGGAACAGAGCCCGCACTGGCGCTTGCTCTGAAATCTCATGAAACCAATACCGGTGCGTGAAGCGCAAAAATGACTCAAAGCTGCGGCGAATGGCGCGCTTGAACCGGCGCACGCTGACCGCATCGCCCACGTCCAAATCGCGCAGCGCCACCACCAGCTTGTCAGAGAACATCAGCAGCGCGGCTTTTTGGAAGTGCGCGATCAAAAACAGCTTGAAGTGCTGCTGACGAAACTGGGCCAACACCCCGCGTTGGGCGCACGCAAAAAACGGCGTGCCTGCCATGCCCACCACCACCAGCGAGTGGCCGCTGCACAGGTAACGGGTGTGCGGCGCGGCCCCGCCCGGCCCCCAAAAACGGTCGTAGCAGTGGCGGCTTTCAAAGTCCTGCAAATGCGATTCGGCATAGGGCAAGTGGCTGCCGGTGTCGGCCTCGCCCTCCGCCGCGCCCGCCACCAAACCCAGGCGAATGAAGTCGCCGCGCGTGAGGGCTTGCGGCTCATCCAGCGCAAGGTAGGCCATCAGCGGCATGCGGTAGTACTCGATTTGGCGGTAGCGCAGCGGCCCTTCGCTGCCCGAGTTGTCGCTGACCAAGGGTTGCAGCAGATGCGCCCAATGCCGGGCGATGCGCGGCGTGCGGTGCTGGCTGACGTGGCCCATGAAGGCATCACGCTCTTGGGCATCGGACGTGGCCAGCACCTGTCCTGCCGCATCCAGCCATTCAACGCTGTGCATGCAGTGCAGCGCCTCACCTTGGGCGCTCCAGCCGCCGGGGTACGCGCGGCCAAAGCGGTACAGCAGCTCTTGCGCTTGGGCCAGCGGCAAGTCGTCGGCGCTGACTTCGACGTTGAGCAGCACCAAGTCCACGTCATAGAAAAAGTACAAGTCCACATGCGCCACCGCCAGTTCCAGCGGCGGCTGGCCGGGCCGGGTGACGACGCGCACGCGGGCGATGTCGGTGCGCCGAAACACCCGCAGCGGCGCGGGACTGCCGCCCTCGCCCGCCCGACTGCCGCCAGTGTTGCGCCCACGCCCGTCGCCATACAAAAAGCGCTGCACGTAGGGCAAAAAGGCGACGAACTCGTTGTAATGCCGCTCTTCAAACGCGCCGCCATCGTCTTCTACCGGCTGCCAAGGATGATTAGCAGCGGCGGCGGGCAGCAAGTCCCAAGGGCGCGCATGGTGCTGCGCCGCGCCCGTCACCACCAGTTGCAGCGGCCACAGCAGCACTTGGCGGAAATGGCGCACCGTGGGGTTGTGCAAGGCGGAATCAATCGCAGCGGCAGAAGTAGGCATAGCGGCAAGCAGGCGTAGGGGCGAAGTCACCACGATACCCGGCGTTGACTGTTGCTCGGCCTCTATCGCCCTAGAGCAAACCCGCACAGAGCGTGCATCAGCCCACCAGCGCCACCGCCTTGATCTGCACCCACAGCGCCTGTCCGGCTTGCAGGCCCAAGCGGTCGGCGGCGCGGCGGGTCAGGCGGGCAACCAGCGGGCTTGCGCCGACGTGCAATCGCGCCAGCGCCAGCGCGGGGTGCTCATCACCGGCGAGTTCATCAACCACGGCGGGCAGGCTGTTTTGGATGCTGATATCAGCGCTGGGGTGCAGGGCCAAACTCACGTCACGCGCCAAGATGCGCACCCGCACCGGCTGCCCCAGCGCGTGGCCCGCATCGCGCACCCACAGGCTGCCGCCGTCAAACTCGACCCGCGCCAAGTGCCAAGCGGCATCGCGTTCAGCCACCACGGCGTTCAGCACCACACCTGCGTCTTCGCCGAGGCGGATCGGCAAATCCAAGCGCGCCAAGGTGTCGGTCAACGGGCCTGAGGCCAGCACGCGGCCCGCGTCCAGCACCACCAAATGGTCGGCCAGCCGGGCGACTTCATCGGGGGCGTGGCTGACGTAGATCACCGGAATGTCCAGCTCGTGGTGCAGGCGCTCCAGATACGGCATGAATTCGAGCTTGCGCTGAAGGTCAAGGGCGGCCAGCGGCTCGTCCATCAGCAAGATGCGCGGGCTGGTCAGCAAGGCGCGGGCAATGGCGACGCGCTGGCGTTCGCCGCCCGACAAGGCTTGCGGCTTGCGCGCCAGCAGGTGGCCGATGCCGAGCAATTCCACCGCCCTGTCCCACTGCACCCGCCGCTGCGCCTGCGGCACCCGCGACTGGCCATAGGCCAAGTTAGCCTGCACCGTGAGGTGCGCAAACAGGTTGGCTTCTTGAAACACGTAGCCCAGCGGGCGCTGGTGCGTGGGCACAAACTGGTGCTCGCCCTGCCAGACTTCGCCTTGCACCCGCAGCCGCCCGCTGGGTGCGTGCGTCAAGCCCGCCATGCAGCGCAGCAGCGTGGTTTTGCCACAGCCCGAGGGGCCAAACAACGCCGTCACGCCGCGCCCCGGCAGATGCAAATCCACATCCAAGCTGAAGCCGGGGTAGGCCAACGCAAAGCGCGCTTCAATGCCGATGGCGCTCATGGCGTTGGCCCCCAGCCCCGGCGGTACAGCAGCAGCAAAACCGCGAACGAGAACACCAGCAGCCCGCCCGCCAGCCGGTGCGCGTCAGCGTATTCCAGCGCTTCGACGTGGTTGTAAATCGCCATCGACAGCACTTGGGTCTTGCCAGGAATGTTACCGCCGATCATCAGCACCACCCCGAATTCGCCCACCGTGTGCGCAAAACCCAGCACGGCGGCGGTGATGAAGCCGGGGCGCGCCAGCGGCAGCGCCACGGTGACAAACGCATCCCACGGCGAGGCGCGCAGCGTGGCCGCCGCCTGCATGGGCAGCGTGCCGATGGCGGCAAAGGCTTGCTGCAAAGGCTGCACCACAAAGGGCATCGAGTAAATCACCGAAGCCACCACCAACCCCGCGAAAGTGAACGGCAGCAGCCCCAGCCCCAGCGCCTGCGTGAGTTGGCCGACCGGCCCTTGCGGCCCCATCAGCACCAGCAGGTAAAAGCCGAGCACGGCGGGCGGCAAGATCAGCGGCAGCGTGACCACGGCCCCGACCACGGTTTTGAACGCCCGCAGCACGGCATGGGGCGACGCGGGCCGCGCCAGCCACCAAGCGATGGGCGTGCCGATCAGCAGCAGCAGCACCGTCACCAAGCTGGCCAGCTCTAGCGTGAGCAGCACAGCGGCACGGTCGTGGGCAGAAAATTCCATAGGTTTCTAACGGCGGCAGCCGCGCGGTGGTTGCGGCAGGGCATTGTCGGCTTTGGTGGCAATGGCGATCTTCATGAGGGGCAATCCTGTCAAAAGCTGTAGCCGGAGCTTTTGATGACGGCGCGGGCCGCATCGCTCTTGAGATACTTGAGTAGCGCCTCGGCAGCGGGCTTGGCTTTGCCGGGGCTCAGCAGCACCGCGTCTTGGCGGATGGGTTGGTACAGGTTGGCGGGCACCAGCCAAGCGGAGCCGTCGATTTTGTCGTCCTTGAGCACCTGCGACAGCGCCACAAAGCCCAGTTGCGCGTTGCCGCTGCTGACGAACTGGTAGGCCTGCGTGATGTTTTCCGCCATCACCACCTTGGGCTCGATGGCGGCGTACACGCCCAAGGCTTTCATGGTGTCGATGCCCGCTGCGCCATACGGCGCGAGCTTGGGGTTGGCCAGCGCCAGGTGCTCGAACACGCCTTTTTTCAGCACCTCGCCCGCACCATCCACCACGCCGGGTTTCGGCGACCACAGCACCAGCTTGCCGACGGCGTAGGTGAACTGGCTGCCGGTGATGGCTGCGCCTTCTTTGACCAGCTTGGCCGGGGTTTCGTCGTCGGCGGCCAGCAGCACTTCAAAGGGCGCGCCGTTCTTGATCTGCGCGTAGAACTTGCCGGTCGAGCCAAACGAGGCCACCACCTTGTGGCCGGTTTCCTTTTCAAAGGCGGCGGCAATTTTTTGCATGGGCGCGGTGAAGTTGGCGGCCACGGCCACCGAGACTTCATCTGCTTGCGCGTGGGCCGACAACACCAAAGTCGCCGCAGCCAGCAGACACGCACGACGGGACAAACTGGACAATTTCATGGGGAGCTCCTGAGGGTAAGGGGGTGTGGAAGTGAGAAAGAAATCATGCAAAGCTTGCACGGGCAGAGCGGCAGCGCATCAATCTGCCGCCACCAAAAACACGCTGGACGCTTTGAACACCGCCGTCACCGGCTGGCCGACCGCCAGTTCAAGGCGACGCACGCTGTCATCGGTGATGACCGAGGTGATCAGGTGGCGGCCACCGGGCAGCGCCACCGTGACCTCTGAATTCACCGGCCCGGTGTGGATGTGGGTGATGGTGCCGCGCAGCCGGTTGCGTGCCGAAATGCGCTCGCCCTCCCCTTGCGTCAACAGCATCACCGACGAGGCTTTGACGAAGGCCAGCACATCGCCGCCCACCGCCAGCCCGAGGTTCTCGGCTGATTCGCCGGTCACAACGGCGGTCAAGTGCAACTCGGGTGCCAAGCGGATGGTGACTTCGGTGTCCACCACGCCCGCTTTCAACGCCACCACCGGGCCCGCAAATTGGTTGCGTGCGCTGGATTTCATGGAAAGTCTCCTGAGAACGAGGCGAAAGTCCGCCACATCAGCCGCCCCATCGTGGCTGAGATTGCCGGTGAGCTTGGCCAGCGCCGCTTGCGATTCCTGCTCCAGCGCCCGGTAAAACGCGATCAGGCGACGGGCAAAGGCCGTCAGCTCGGTGCCGCCGCCGTGACGCCCCCCGGCGGAGCGGTGTACCAGCGGCTCGGGCGCGAGGTTATTCATGTCGTCCACCGCATCCCAAGCGGCTTTGTACGACATCGGCACCGCTTTGGCCGCCTGCGAGATTGAGCCTTGGGTGTCAATGGCTTCGAGCAAGCGGATGCGCTTGTCGCCCAGAAAGTCGCCCATCGCGGTGGCGATCAGCAGCTTGCCGGTGAGCTGGTGCGTGCTGGGTGCAGAAGATACGGTCATGTGTGGGGGCTTGAGGGTGGCAAATTCAACGTGGCCGGGCATGACTCAGGCTCAGGCTGCGCCGCGCCACACCCCGGTCGCAATCGCTGATGGTTTGGTGCAGGTGCAGCCAGCGGTTGTCTTGCAAGCGCCACGCCGTCAGCGTTTCGATGTAGACCGGGGCTTCGTAAAAACTCTCATCGTCATCAGTGCGCAGCTCGGTCAGCACGTAGCGCTGGGCTAAGTAGCAAGGCTGCTGCGCGGCGTCCCAGCCGTCCACCCGGTCGGCCAGCACGTCGTGCTCTTGGGCAATTTCAAAGCGCACCGGCGCAACCACTTGCGCCTGCCATTCGGCGGGCAGCTCGTTGTGCCAGTTTTCCAAAGATACACGCGGGGCTCCGGCGCAAGACGGCGGGCGGGGCGTGGCATTCCAACTGGCGTGATCGGTTTCGTTAGGTGGTGGTCGATATAACGCTGCGCACATCACGGGCCTCTCTGGGGTTGAATAAGTCACCTTGCTGACAATCGCGACAACTTGCGTTGCTGCGGGATGCAGCGTTGTATCGTTTGCGACATAACGCCAATCCGAAAAAAGCCGCACAGGCACCGTGCGGCCTTCATGCAGCTTCACGCAAGCAGCGTGCCCGCTTGCGCCCTACTCATCGCCCAGATGCAGTCGGGGCTTGATCCAACTTGTTGCTTTTGCCACACAAGCCAGTAGAGATGTTAAAAATT
>CALMOI010000170.1 GCA_937871735.1 uncultured Comamonadaceae bacterium | reverse complement strand
GGTGCCCAGCAAACCGAGCAGGGGCGCGGCGGAGGCAATGGTCGCCAATGCCGTCATGTAGCGATCTAACTTGTGCGCCACCGCGCGGCCTGAGCCTTCCATGATGGCGCGCAGATCGGCTTCTGAGCAGCGGGGGTTGCTGCCCAAAGTGCGCAGGCCAATGGCCAGCACTTCGCCCAGAGCCGAGTTGGCGGCCAGTTGGCTGACCACATCAGCCGCTGGCACGCCAGCGCGTGACACGGTCAAGGCTTCTTCCAGCAATTTTTCGGGGGCAACGCGGTCGGCTTTGAGGCTGACGAAGCGTTCGATGATGAGGGCCAGCGCCAAAATGGAACAGGCGATGAGCGGCCAAATCGGCCAGCCTGCGGCTTGTATGATCGAAAACAAGGGGTCTCTCCGAGGATGTGATGGCGGTTGCCGGATTCCCAGATTATGGCCCAGTGTCACGCCCTCACACGCCCCATTGAAGGACTTCGCCTTGCCTGATTTCGCTGATTTTGCCCATAGCTTTGGCGCACCCTTGCCTCGCGTTTGGCCCGTGGGCGCGTTGTGCCGTGCCGTGGCCGATGCGCTGGAGGTGCGCTTCAATCCGGTCAGCGTGGCGGGCGAGCTGTCGGGCTACACCCGTGCGGCCAGTGGGCACAGCTATTTTTCGGTGAAAGATGCGGGCGGACAAATCCGCTGCGCGATGTTTCGCCGCGCCGCCAGTCAATTGGATTTCACCCCGCGCGACGGCGATCAGGTTGAACTGCAAGGGCGCTTGGGCGTGTACGAGGCGCGCGGTGATTTGCAATTGGTGGTGGAGCGCCTGCGCCGCGCTGGGCAAGGCACTTTGTTTGAGCAATTCCTGCGCTTGAAAGCCCGCCTAGAGGCCGAGGGTTGGTTTGACGCCGCCCGCAAGCGCCCGCTGCCTGCATCGCCACGCGCCATTGGCGTGGTGACATCGCTGGGTGCGGCGGCGCTGCACGATGTGGTCACAGCGCTGCAACGCCGGGTGCCGCACATTCCGGTGGTGATTGCGCCAGCCGCCGTGCAAGGTGCCAACGCGCCAGCCGAGTTGGTGCAAGCGCTGGCCGCTTTGCAGCATGCACCCGAACCGATTGATGTGATCTTGCTGGTGCGCGGCGGTGGCTCTATCGACGACTTATGGGCCTTCAATGACGAGCATCTGGCCCGCGCTGTGGCGCAGTGCGCGGTACCCGTGATCAGCGGTGTCGGCCACGAGACGGATTTCACTATCGCTGATTTTGTGGCCGACCTGCGTGCGCCCACGCCGACAGCAGCAGCCGAACTGGTGGCCGCACCGCGTGCGCAGTTGCTGGCCGCATTGCAGCAACTGGGGCAGCGTTTGCAATCAGCCGGTCAGCGGGTACTCGACAGCCATCAGCAGCGGCTGGATATGGCGACTGCCCGGCTGGGGCGGCCTTCGGCATTGGTGGCGCGCCAGCAAATGACCTTGGCGCGCTACGAGCAGCAGTTGCGCCACGCCATGCAGGTTCGGTTAGAGCGTCTGCGCGCCCAGCAGACCCAAATGGCGGAGCGTTTGCCCCGTGCTTGCGCGCAAGCTCTACAACGCGAACGCCAGCGCCTGAGCCACATCGAACTGCGGCTTCAAGCGCTAGACCCGGCTGTGGTGCTGCAACGCGGCTATGCGTGGTTGGCGGATGAGGATGGACAACCTTTGAGCCGCGTCACGCAACTGCAACCCGGCCAAACGGTGCGCGCTACCTTAGTAGATGGCTGGGTCGATCTCACTGTGACTCAGCGGGCGGCGCGCTAACTTCCTACAATCAGCCCCGGCTTTGTTTTTCCCCCTCCAACTCTGATTTTCAAGGACATCATGGAACACACCCTGCCCGCCCTGCCGTATGCCATTGACGCACTGGCTCCGCACTACTCGCAAGAAACTCTGGAGTTCCACCACGGCAAGCACCACAACGCTTATGTCGTGAACTTGAACAACCTGCAAAAGGGCACCGAATTTGAAGCCCTGACGCTGGAAGAAATCATCAAGAAGTCTTCGGGTGGCATCTACAACAACGCCGCTCAAATCTGGAATCACACTTTCTTCTGGAGCTGCATGAAGCCCAGCGGCGGCGGCGAACCCACAGGCGCACTGGCCGATGCCATCAACGCCAAATGGGGCAGCTACGCTGCATTCAAAGAAGCCTTCGTGAAGTCGGCTGTGGGCAACTTCGGTTCGGGCTGGACTTGGCTGGTGAAGAAGGCTGACGGCACGGTTGACATCGTCAACACCGGCGCTGCTGGCACGCCGCTGACCACCGCTGACACCGCTTTGCTGACGGTGGACGTGTGGGAACACGCTTACTACATCGACTACCGCAACCTGCGGCCGAAGTTCGTCGAGACCTTCCTGACTTCGCTGGTCAACTGGGAATTCGCTCAAGCTAACTTCGCTTGAGTAGGCGTGCCGCGTCGGGCGGAATAGTCTGCCTAGGCGTGCTCTAGCCACAAAAAAGCCGACTTCGTGTCGGCTTTTTCCATGGCGCAAGCAATGA
>CALMOI010000169.1 GCA_937871735.1 uncultured Comamonadaceae bacterium | reverse complement strand
CTGAAACCCCCGATTTCCTGAACGCCCCACCCGTGGTGCGTCTGCCGTGCGGTGACAACCGCTGGCAGATGCATGTTTGCGCGGTGCCGTTGGCCCTGCGCGTTTCAGGAGATTCCCAATGATTTCAACTTCCCCCTCACGCCCCAGGTGGGCCACCGCCTGCTGGGGCTCGGCTTTGGTGCTGGCTTTAGCAGGCTGCGCCACCGCGCCCCCCGACGGGCAACGACTAGCCGTCAGCACACTGGTGCAAGGCCGAGCAGGCACGCCCGTCGATGCCGCTGCCCTGGCCCCCAGCCCTGACGAGGCCGCCGAGCGCCGTCTGGCCACCCTGCTGGCCCAACCACTCAGCGCCGCCAGCGCTGTGCAGATTGCGCTGCTCAACAACCCCGGCCTGCAAGCCAGCCTGGCGCAGCTCGACATCAGCGAAGCCGACCGCACCCAAGTCGGCACGCTGCCCAACCCGCACTTCGCCTTCAGCCGCTTGACCGAGGGCGATGCGCTCAGCCTGGAACGCACGCTGCGTCTGGACGTGCTGGGCCTGCTGACGCTGCCTTGGCGCATCGAATGGCAAAACCACCAACACGCGCTGGCGCAATTGCAAGCCGCGCAAGACGTGATCCGCCTCGCTGCCGACACCCGCAAAGCCTGGACGCACGCCGTCGCCGCCCAGCAAATGGCCGACTACGCCGCCGTGGCCCGTACCGCCACCGAAGCTGCCGCCGAGCTGGCGCACCGGATGACCCAAGTCGGCAACTGGAGCCGCTACCAGCAAGCCAAAGAACAGGTGCAACTGGCCGAAGCCAGCGCACAACTGACCCGCGCCCGGCAAACCGCCGTCAGCCGCAAAGAGCAACTGGCGCGCCTGCTGGGCGTAGACAGCGCCCGCCTGCAACTGCCCGCGCAACTGCCCGAGCTGCCGCCCCAAGCCCGCAGCCTGGACGACCTCGAAGCCAGCGCCCTGCGCGAGCGGCTGGATGTGCGCGCCGCCGTCGATGCCCACCGCTACACCGCCGACAGCCTGGGCCTGACCCGCGTCACCGGCTACATCAGCGGGCTGGACTTGAGCCTGAAGCGCAACACCGCCTGGGACGCCGCAGGCCGCAGCAGCGCCCACGGCTGGGAGCTGGAGCTGCCGCTGCCCCTCTTTGACTGGGGCAGCGCCCGCAACGCCCGTGCCCAAGCCCAGTACCAGCAAGCCACCGCCCAAGTGCGCGACGTGGCGCTACGCGCCCGCTCCGAAGCGCGCGAGGCGGGCCAGGGCTGGCAAGCCGCCTACACCCTGGCGCGCCAGTACCGCGACGACATCGTGCCCCTGCGCAAGCTGCTCAGCGATGAAACCCTGCTGCGCTACAACGGCATGCTGTTGTCGGTCTGGGACTTGCTGGCCGACACCCGCGCCCAAGCCCAAGCCGTCAGCAGCGCCATCGAAGCGCAACGCGACTTCTGGCTCGCCGACACCGACTTACAAACCGCGCTGACCGGCACCTCGCCCGGCGCGCTGACCTCCTTCAACGCCGCCAGCTCCGCTGCTGCCCCCGATACCGCAGGACATTGACCATGCAACGCCGCAACCTCCTCACGGGCTTGGCCCAAACCGCCGCGCTGGTCGTGGCCACCGCCTCGGTCAGCCGCAGCGCCTTAGCCGCCCTGCCCGAAGCCGTGCAGCAAACCAGCCCCGACACCGCCGCCCCGCTGCACCCCGCCACCGGACGGCCCTACAACCCGGTGGTCACCCTCAACGGCTGGACGTGCCCCTGGCGCATGAACCAGAACGTCAAAGAATTCCACCTCGTCGCCGAACCCGTGGTGCGCGAAATGGCCCCCGGCTTCAAAGTCAACATGTGGGGCTACAACGGCCAGTCGCCCGGCCCGACCATCGAGGTGGTCGAGGGCGACGCCGTGCGCATCTTCGTCACCAACCGCCTGCCCGAACACCACGCCGTCCACTGGCACGGCCAGCGCTTGCCCAATGGCATGGACGGCGTGGGCGGGCTGACCCAGCGCCACATCCCGCCCGGCAAAACCTTTGTCTACGAATTCACCGTGCGCCGCGCCGGCACCTTCATGTACCACCCGCATGCCGACGACATGCTGCAAGTGGCGATGGGCATGATGGGTCTGTTCATCGTCCACCCCAAAAACCCGGCCTTCATGCGGGTGGATCGGGACTACGCCTTCTTGCTCTCGGCCTACGACGTCGATCCGGGCAGCGCCACGCCCAAGGTCAACACCATGCTGGACTTCAACCTCTGGGCGTGGAACAGCCGGGTCTTCCCGGCCATCAGCCCGCTGGTGGCACGGGTGGGCGAGCGCGTGCGCATGCGCATCGGCAACCTGAGCATGACCAACCACCCCATCCACCTGCACGGCCACGAGTTTGAAGTCACCGGCACCGATGGCGGCTGGGTGCCCAAAACCGCCCGCTGGCCCGAAGTCACCGCCGACATCGCCCCCGGCCAGATGCGCTCTATCGAACTCATCGCCGACGAACCCGGCGACTGGGCACTGCACTGCCACAAGCTGCACCACACGATGGGGCCGATGGGCCACAGCGTGCCCACCATGATCGGCGTGGAGCAGCGCGACCTGCTGGACAAAATCCAGCAAGTCGTACCCGACTACATGGTGATGGGCGACAAAGGCATGGCTGACATGGGCGCGATGCCCATGCCCTTGCCCGATAACACCCTGCCGATGATGGCGGGCCAGGGCCCCTACGGCCCGCTGGAAATGGGCGGCATGGCCAGCGTGCTCAAGGTGCGCGCCAACCAAAAACCCGGCGACTACACCGACCCCGGTTGGTACGCCCAGCCGCCCGGCACCCAAGCCCGTGAATGGACAGGCGCACCACCGCCCGCGCCGTCAGCCCCATCAGCACCCGGCACACCGCACACCGCCAACCACGGCGACACGCAGCCCTACCCGCAAGTGCGTAAACCCGGCCCGCACGCGGGCGGCAGCCACTAAAAGCGCACGTCCACGCTGTTGCGCAGAGCAATCTTGGCAACAGCGTTCAAAGCGCCATCGACCACGGTTTGCTCAGCCAAGGGGCGCACCAAGCCTTTTTCATAAAGGCGATCAAAAGATCGACGCATCATGGACTGGGCTTCGCCAGCGGCGGTGGTGAACATCAGCAACGCACCTTGCGGGCTGATCCACATCAGTTGGATGCGCGCCCAACTGCCGTTGGTGCTGAGCTCCAGCCAAACGCCGGGTTGCAGCAAGGCATCAATGGGGTTGACCGGAGTCTCCGCCACAACCGTGTTGCGCGTGCTGATGATTTGGGTCGGCTGAAACTGCATCGTGCTTTGCGCAGTGGTTTCAGCCAGCGAGTCTGAATCGAAGAAGCCCGAATCTTTGGCTTCGTTGCCCACCAACCACATGCCCGCTTCATCAGCTTTGTCGAAATGAGCATCCAAGGCGGCACGGTTGCCGATGGGATGCGGCGTTTCTTCATGCGCTGGATCGATGCTGGGTTCGATCTCACCGGGCTTGAAGGCTTGCTGATGGAGATCCATCAAGATGTCCAAGAAGGTGTCGCGCTTGTCGGAGGGGTAGTTGATGCTTTCCAAGCCCAGTCGCAGGCGGCGGATCAGCTCAGGAATCAGTCGCACCAGTCGGTTGCGATCACCACGCGCCAACGGGGGGCGCGTGCTCCAAATCAGGTCGGGCACCAGCGCGCCGTAGCCTTCAGGATCGTTACCGTCTGAGGGTTTGTTCAGGCGGGCCTGCGCCATCGCGTGTGCCCACGGCCCCAGCAGCAGTTGCTGAACCTCGGACGGCGCAAATTGCATGTCGGCGCGATCACGCAGTTCGCGAGCAATTTGCACGGCCAGCGTGTTGCGCTGCTCCGCTTGCAACAGGGCTTGGACTGCTTTTTCTTTGCGCGGTTGTTGCGCGGCCAAGCGATCCCAGTCTTCGCGCAACGAGGTCAATGCGTGCTCAAACGGTTCTGGGCCATCCACGCCCACCAAGGCCAAGGCTTCAACGGTGTTTTGCACGGGCTGCAAGAAAGCAGCAAAGCCGTCGGCCTCCACCGAGGCGTAGCCCAAGCTGCGTTGCGTGATTTCTTCCAGCAAACGGCGAGCCGCGTGATGGCGGTCGCTGAAAAAACGGGGGTCTTTCAAGGCCAAGCGCAGCAAGGCAGGCTCCAGCGTCAGCACGGCCTCGCGCATCGGGGGCAGCAGCCGCGCATCGTGGGCGATGTTGTCCACCATCAATTGCACGACTTCCAGCCCCAAGGTCTGCCCCATGCCACGCGCTTCACGGCGAAACTGCGCCCGCAAGAGCGAGGCATCCGCCACCGCCGGAGATGGCAAACCATCGCGATGGCGATTTTGCAGTCGCTGCATGACTGCGCCGACTTGCTTCATTTCTTGCAAAGCTTCAAAGGCGGCGGGCACGGTTTCAGAGAAATCGAGCTGGGGGAAATTCATGGATCCGCGAGTCAGCGACACAGGAGCGGACTGCTGCGGGCTGGGCACTGGATCTAACTCGCCCGCCAACAGACGACGCAAGTGACCCAAGGTGAGTAATTTTTCTTCGTTGAGGTGCAGTTGCGGCAGTGCGGGCACTGGTTCAGCCGCTGGCCTGGGCTGTTGCGCCGGAGTGATCTGCGCCGGCCCAAGTTGGACGGGTTCAAGCGCTGTCTGCGGCGCAACAACAGCTTGGCGCTGCACGCCTTGGGCTGGGGTCACAGGCATGAGCTGCCCACCCTCCACCATGAACATCCCCGTGCGCCCGGTTTGAGGAGCCTGCGTCACCAAATAGCCAGCGGGCACCACGCCTTGACTGCGCAGCATTTGCGAAAGCTGGCGGTAGGTGACGACCAAAAATTGCCCCAGCACCTCGCCCATGTACTGCATCCAAACCAAACGCACCGCCGTGTCTTCATTGGTGACCAGCAAGGTGGCGCGCAGTGTGCGGGCATAAATTTCGGGGCGCATGGGATTGCGATCCGCATGGACGCTGGTCAAGCCTTGCGCACCACAAATGAGGCGATTGAGGTCGCTGAGTTCGACTTCTGTGACCTGAATGGCCAGTTCTTGGATACGCGCCACCTCAACGCGCTCTTGAACTTGCATGTCATCCATCAGCTCCAGCAGCTCAAAGCTCAGCCAAGCACTGCCGGGATCAGTTTTAGGCTCGGGTGTGGGTTCTGGCTCTGATTTGACAACAGCTGAAAACTCGGCCAACAGCGCCTGCGGGAAGTGTTGCCGCAGCAGACGTTCATGGTGGTTCAACAAGCGCAAGGCCGATTGCATGGTCACGCGCTTGGGCGAGTCAGGCAAGCTACCGACTTGCTTGAAAATTTGACTGCGCGTGGCCTGCACCATCTCGCCCATCAGCACGTCACCTTGGGCTGCGGCGTAGCGTACGCATTGCTGATAAGCCGTGAGTGAATCTGGGTTTGCAGGAGTCACCATGTTGTCACCAAGAATCAAATAGGGGGTTTGCCAGCCTCTAGGCTATTGCGCAAAGCTGTTTGCGCAACCACATCCAGAGCTTGATCCAGCATCAAGCCCGCAGAGATGATGCGGATCATGCCCGCAGCCAAGAGTCGCTCCATCGAGCGGCGCGACATGGAATGCGCCCGCCCCCGTGTCGAGGTGAACATAAACAGCGTGCGATGCGGACTGCTCCACGTCAGTTTGAGGCGCGTCCATTCACCTTCCAGCATCAACTCAACCCACGCGCCTTCAGTGATGGTTTCGCTGGCTGAGTGCGCTGCGGCTTGGTCGGCATCGGAGATCGCCATGGTGGTGGGATCAATCGGCATGACCGCTTCGGCTTCCAAGTAACCGGCACCCGAAGTTTCATCGACCCCAAACCACGGCACATCCAAGGGAGCGGACTCGGTAGAAGGATGACTGCTCTCTTCTTCGATTTGGTCAAACTGAAAGGGCGCATCGTCGTCTTTGCGGCTGGCACTGCGCGAAGCCTCGGCGCGCTCACGCATGGCCCGAGCTTCTTGCAGCACCGACTCGTGACAGGCAATCAATTCATCAAAAAACTGGGTGATGCGATCCGGCGGGAAAGAAATCAGTTGCAGCCCCGAGCGCAAGGTGCTGAGCATGCCCGGAATCATTTGCACCAATCGCACCGGGTTGCGCCTGGCTTGGCGTGGCTGGGTGCTCCAGATCAGATCCTCCACCAGCGCGGTGTAGCCTTGAGAGTCGCTGGCACCTTGGTTGCAATTGAGCTGCGACTCGGCCACCACTTGCGCCCACGGCCCCAGCAAGAAGTTGCGCACCAGCGGCGGAACGGGCTTGTCGGCCAAGCGCCCTTGCCAGTCATCGAGCAGGCGCTGGGCAAGCAAGTTGCGCTGCTCAACATGCAGCAAGGCCCGAGCGGTTTCTTCGCGCAACTGCATTTGCAGTTGGTCTTCGCTTTGCCAAATCGCCAGCAGGGTTTCGAGCTGTTTGGCAAAAGCAAACGCCTTGGGCCAGCGTGACTCCACGATGCCCCGCACTGCCGCATCAATCGACAAAATGAAGCGCGCGTAGCCTTCGTTGCCTTCTTCGGTGTAGGCCAAACTGCGGTCGGTGACCCGATCTAAAAACTGGCGTGCCGGGTGCTTGTGGTCGCTGAAAAACCGCACGTCCAACTGGGCCAGCTCCAGCAACACCGGGGTCAGCACTCGCAGAGTATGCCGGACTTGAGGCAACAGCCGCTCGTCTTGGGTCAGGTTTTCCAGCATCATGCGCGTGACTTCTTCACCGATTTGCTGGCCCAACTGGCGGCCATCCAGCGGTGGCTGGCGGCGCAGCATGTCGACGCTGTGCGCTGCTGCGTTACCCGACGTCGCGGTTTGTTCCTTCTTGCGTGTTTCCAAGCGCTGGATCATGGCATCGACTTGTCGCATGTCTTGCAGCGCCTGCACTGAAGCGGGCATGGTGTGCAAGAAGTCATTGCCGGGACGCATGGACATGTTGTCCATGGAGCCGTTCTCGGGCGAAAACAAGCGCCGCAAACGCTCCAGTGTCAGCACAGCTCGCACCGTTTCGCTGGGTCGCTCTGTGCTGCTGGAGGCTGTCGCATTGGTGCGAGTGGGGGCCAACAAACCCGCAGGTTCAATGCCCCGCGCCACCAAGCTGTCAGAGATTTCACGGTAAATTTGCCGAATGCCGACCCCCAGCCGTCCGGCTGCCGCCGACAAAATCTCACTGCGCACCTCGGGCACAGCCACGTGCGCGGCCAGCGTGTCACGCAGGGCTTTGGCAAATAACTCCGGGCGCAGTGGATTCAGGGTTGGTTGCACGCTGATCCAGCCCAGCACGGTGCTCATCAGGGCGTGAAAGCGCGCCAACTGATCCGTCACTGCGAAATCCAACTCCTGCTGCACGCGCGCTAATTCGATGCTTTCATCGAGCTGGTTGACATCCAGCAACTGGATGTCTTCAAAACGCACCAGCGGGCGACTGCCGAAATTCCCACCTCCGCCATAGGCCAACACCCGCATTTGCCCCGTGAAAGCATTTTTCAGGGACTCGCGCTGCTCAGACAACTGCTTCACAGCCGGGCGCACATCCGTCTGAAATCCGGCGCTTTGCTTGCCGATACTGGCCTGCAAACCGGCTGCCTGCTGCAAGCTGACCAGCACGTCCTCATCCTTGGCGTTCTTTTCCTCCTTCAGACGGCGCTTGACCGCCTCCATGTGGGCACGCGCCACGGCAGCACCGCCGATGGCGGCTTCGTAGTCGATATCGTCGCCGCGCACGGTAAAGTACACCGCATAGAAGGCCTGCGGCTTGTAGATCTTGTACCACATCAGCCGGATGGCGCTCATCAAATAGGCCACAGCATGGGCCTTGGGGAACATATACTTGATTTTGCGGCAGCTCTCGATGTACCAGTCCGGTACCTCGTGCTCCCGCATGGCTTCCT
>CALMOI010000168.1 GCA_937871735.1 uncultured Comamonadaceae bacterium | reverse complement strand
GATTTACACCGTACTCAAAGAACTGGACTTTGCATCCAGTTTGGCCGATGGTATTGCTGCCAAAACTGGCTTGGGCGAGGTGTACCGCAAAGTCAAGGCCGCCGCAGGCAAACCCGGCACCGTGGCCTTGTCGGATTACGCGCCGTACTTCGCGTCTTATGACGACCAAGCTTCCTTTGTGGCCGTTCCCATCATGGAAGATGACCACCTGATTGGTGTGCTGGCCGCGCAAATTCCGCTGGACAAAATCACTGCCATCCTGACAGCTAACCGTGATTGGAAAAAACAAGGTTTTGGCAATACGGGTGAAACTTTCTTGGTCGGCTCTGACTTTTTGATGCGCACCGATAGCCGTTTCATTCTGGAAAATAAGGCAGACTTCCTTAAGGTCGAAGCCAGCAAAATTACGGCCGCCCAACTGGCTATCGCTGAAAAGAAGAGCACCTCCATTGGCGTGGTGAAAGTGGAGTCCGATGCCACCCGACCCGCATTGGCGGGTGAAGAAGGTTTCCGTTTAATCACCGATTACCGTGGCGTCTCTGCTTTCGCGGCCTACGCTCCGTTGGATTTATACGGTCTGAAATGGGCATTGGTTGCCAAGATTGACCAAGCTGAAGCCTTGGCGGGTGCCAATGACTTGGGCCGTCAGACGCTTTTGCGCACGGTGGGCATCGCCGTGGTGATGCTGCTGTTGGCGGCAGGCGCTGCCTATTGGATGGTGCGCTCCATTACCAAGCCTGTGAATGAGTTGTCTGATCTGGTCAAGCAAGTGGCGGCAGGCAATGACGAAGTGCGTTCTACCGTGACCACCGGCGATGAACTGCAAGAGCTGGGCGACACCTTCAATAAGTTGCTGGACGAACGCATTGCCACCTTGCGTGAGATTGAAAAAGAAAACGAGGCCATGAATGACTCGGTGGTGGGTTTGCTGCGCACCATGTTGGAGCTCTCTAAGCGCAATTTGACGGTGCGTGCCGCCGTGACCTCTGACATCGTGGGCACTGTGGCCGACTCGGTGAACATGCTGACCGATGCCACCGCTTCGGCGTTGCGTGATGTGCAAGGCGTGGCCATGGAAGTGGCCGCCTCGTCGGAGCGCATGCGTGACAGTTCGCTGGCCTTGTCTGACCAAGCTCATACGGATCGAGAAGCCATCATGGACATGACCCGCGACATTGAGCAAGCCGCCACGCTCATGCAGCGTGTGGCCGACTTGGCTGAAGAATCGCGTCAAGCTGCCGGACAAGCCACCAGTGCCACGGTGTCGGCGCTGCAATCGGTGACCACCACGGTGGGTGAAATGGGCGGCATCCGCACTTCGATTGGCGAGATGGAAAAGCGCATCAAGCGTTTGGGCGAACGCTCGCAAGAAATTTCGCAGATCGTGACGGTGATCAACTCGCTGTCTGAACGCACCCATGTGCTGGCGCTGAACGCCTCCATGCAAGCGGCGATGGCGGGCGAAGCCGGGCGCGGCTTTGCGGTGGTGACCGAAGAAGTGCAGCGACTGGCTGATGCCTCGCGCAGCGCCACCTTGCAAATTGCCCAGTTGGCACAAAACATCCAACTTGAAACCTCTGAAACCGTGGCGGCGCTGAACCGCACCGTGGCCGAAGTGGTGGAGGGCTCAGTGACCGCCGAGGCGTCGGGCAGTCAAATGCGCGCGACCGAAGCGGCGACGGCCAGCTTGGCCAATGCCGTGCAGCGCATTGCCAACGAATCAGCACAGCAGTTGGAACTCGCACGCCGTTTGGCGGAACGCGCTGAAGTCATCATCCGCTCCACAGACAAAACCGAGTTGGTGGTGCGCGGCACGGTGGATGACGCGACCGCGCTGTCGCAATCCTCCGGTCGTTTGGTGCAAGTGGTGGCGGAGTTCAAATTGGCCGACAGCGGGGCCTGAGTGCCCCCCAGCGAAAAGCAGTAACGCCACATGCAGCTTCACGAACTCATAGACATCCTTGTCGCTGAAGGGCGCTCCAGCCAAGATGAGCTGCTGGCTCATGCTGATTTGCTGGCCACGCTGGACGAGTCCGACGCGCCTGAGGGCATGCTCGATGATGCGGCAATTGCTTATGCGGACTTTTGTCGCCGTGCCAGCGCTGCCTCCGAATCTTTGGGGCTGGAAGGCTTGACGCAAGCAGCCAGTTTGCTGGCCGATGGCGTGAGCATGGCCAGCGGTTTGCCTCTGGAATTGCGTGTGCCCGCTGGTGCCTTGCTCAAACACTGGCCACACTTTTTTATCGTTTACTTGGAAAGTTGGTTGCAAGGCCAACCGGACGATGCGGTGGTGTCGGACTTGCTGGTTGGGATGGCCGATGCCCAGTTCATCACCCCGCTGGACGAGCAGCAGTTGCTGGTGTTGGGCGCGCTGCTGATGTCGCCCCCGTCGCTGGAAGCGCAAGCCTCGGCGCTGATGATGCCGTTCGAGCCGCTGCCGCCGCAAGCCCTGTGGCTTGACCTTCCTGCTGATGCCGAGCGGGCACTGGTCGATGGCTTTTTGACCGAAGGTCCACAACTGATTGCGCAAATCACCGAAGTGGCCTTGCAACTGGGGCGACAACGCGCCAGTGCGCAGCAGTTGGACTTGGCCCACCGCAGCGCCCACACCCTGAAAGGCACGGCGGCGATTGTGGGCGTGCGTGGCATCGTCACCATGGCCCACGCGCTCGAAGATGTGATGGAAGCTTACCGCCGCGAGGACTTCAAAGCGCCTCCCGGCTTGCACGCGGTCGTGATGGCGGCTTGCGACCAGCTTGATGTGGCGCTGGAGCATCTGAGCCGCCACACCCCGTTGAGCGCTGATTTCGCCCCAGTGGCCCATGCTTTGCACGCTTGGGCCGGACATTTGCAAGGGCTGAACGTGCCCGAAGAGGCGCTGCAATGGACGCCAGTTGGCGGCGCAGTGCAGCCTGAGCCTGCGATGGCGCTGTCCCAACCCGCCGCCGAACTGGCTGCTGCGGAGCCGACTGTGGTCGCAGCGCCGGAGCCGGTATCACCGTTTGCCTCCACGAAGTTCTTCAGTGCAGGGCCCGTCGCTCAGCCGGAAGTTCATCCGCATCTGGTTGAAGAAGATGTGCAAGTGCG
>CALMOI010000167.1 GCA_937871735.1 uncultured Comamonadaceae bacterium | reverse complement strand
GCTGGTGCGTGTTGCGGATCATGCCGAACAGGCTCTTGTCTTGCGCCACGCCGTCAATGGTGAACTGGGCGTTGAAGATTTTGTGGCGGCAGTGTTCGCTGTTGGCCTGGGCGAACATCATCAGTTCCACATCGGTGGGGTTGCGCTTCAAAGCGGTGAAGGCGTTGACCAAGTAGTCAATTTCATCGTCGGCCAGCGCCAAGCCGAAACGGGCGTTGGCAGCGACCAGCTCGGCGCGGCCACCGGCCAGCACGTCCACTTGCTCCATCGGGGCGGCTTGCAGTTCGGTGAACAAACCGAGCGCAGCGGCGCGGTCAAACATGGCGCTTTCGGTCATGCGGTCGTGCAGCAGCATGGCGATGGCTTCCATCTGCTGGGCCGACAGGTTGGGCTTTTTGCCCAGCAAACCAGCCTTCAAGCTCACGCGGTACTCGACCACGCGCTCGACCCGGTGAATCGCCAAACCGCAGTTGTGCGCGATGTCGGTGGCTTTCGATGCCCAAGGCGACACAGTGCCAAAACGCGGCGACACCACGATCAGCACAGCGCCATCAGCGGGATCGACAGCGGGGTCGCCGTAGGTCAGCAGCGCGGCCAAACGCGCTTGATCGGCTTCAGATGGGGCGGCATCGGAGGCCACCAAATGCACGAAACGCGCAGAAATGCCGTTGATGCGGTCGTGAATGGCCGCCAAACGGGGCAAAAGTTGTTGGACGCGAAACGCGCTCAGGGCGTTGCCGCCTTCGAACTGGGTGATGTGCAGGGTCACTGTGGTGGCCTTGAAGAGATGAGCCGTGGGGCGAAGGACTCACAAAACAGCCGCTGACTGGGGCTGTTCGTGAAAACCCGCAATTTTAGCTGGCACGCGCCGCCTTCACTGGCGCACCTGACAGCGGGTGGGATAATCGCATCCCATGACGATTACCATCAAAGACGCAGCAGGCATCGCAGGGATGCGCATTGCTTGCAAGCTGGCCTCGGAAGTGCTGGATTACCTCACTCCGTTCATCAAACCCGGCGTGACCACCAACGAGATTGATCGGTTGGCGCACGACTACATGACCCAAGTTCAAGGCTGCATTCCTGCGCCGCTGAACTACCAGCCCCCCGGCTACAGCCCCTATCCCAAGTCGATCTGCACCTCGATCAACCACCAGATCTGCCACGGCATTCCCAACGACAAGCCGCTCAAAAAGGGCGACAGCATGAACGTGGACATCACCGTCATCAAAGACGGCTGGCACGGCGACACCAGCCGCATGTTCCAAATTGGCGAGACCTCGATTGCCTCCAAGCGCCTGAGCGCCATCACCTATGAAGCCATGTGGCGCGGCATTGCCCAAGTCAAACCGGGCGCGCATTTGGGCGACATTGGTCACGCGATTCAAAAATTTGCCGAAGCCAGCGGCTTCAGCGTGGTGCGCGAGTTCTGCGGTCACGGCATCGGATCGGTGTTCCACGAAGAGCCGCAAGTGCTGCACTATGGCCGCCCCGGCACACTGGAAGAGATCAAGCCCGGCATGATTTTCACCATCGAACCCATGATCAACGCGGGCAAGCGCGACATCAAAGAAATGGGCGACGGCTGGACGATTGTGACCAAAGACCACTCGCTCTCCGCTCAGTGGGAACACACCGTGCTGGTCACCGACACCGGCTACGAAGTGCTGACACTGTCCGCAGGCAGCCCGCCGACACCCGCTTTCATCACCGGCTAACAGGTAAAAGGGTCATGACTGAACTGCAACAACTGCGCAACACCTACCGTCTCCATAAAACTGAGCTGCTGACCAGCTTGAAAACTGGCGGAGCGACCACACGGGGGCTGCGCAGTACGTTGCACAAGCTGGCCAGCTTGGCAGACGGGCTGCTGACCGCCCTGTGGCAACACGCAGGCTTTGACGCGCACTGCGCCCTGCTGGCCGTGGGCGGTTTTGGCCGAGGTGAGCTGTTTCCGCATTCAGACGTGGATGTGCTGGTGTTGCTGCCCAACGGCATCTCACCCGACACTGACCCCGAACTCAAAACCCGGATCGAAAACTTCATCGGCACGTGCTGGGATGCCGGGCTGGAAATTGGTTCCAGCGTGCGCACCTTGGCCGAGTGCGTGGCCGAAGCCGCCAAAGACGTGACGGTGCAAACCTCGCTGCTGGAAGCGCGCCTCATCGTCGGCCACCCGCGTTTGTTTGCCGAATTTCGTGAGCGCTTTGACACCTTGCTCGATCCGCACGCCTTCTTCGTCGCCAAGACGTTGGAAATGCGCCAGCGGCACAACAAGTTTGAAAACACGCCCTACTCGCTCGAACCCAACTGCAAAGAATCACCCGGCGGCCTGCGCGATTTGCAGGTGATTTTGTGGGTCACCAAAGCCGCAGG
>CALMOI010000166.1 GCA_937871735.1 uncultured Comamonadaceae bacterium | reverse complement strand
GCACCGTCATCAGCTGAATGGCGTCTTGCCCGGCCTGCGCTTGGTTGTCGCCGGACTCCAGCGCGGCATGAGTCAAAAACGCCACCAACGGGCTGAGGGTTTCGCCGGTTTCGGCATCGGGCGCGGGCAAGGTCGGCAAATCCAGCAGCGAACGCGGCAGCGTGGGAGTCATCGGCGGCGGAGCCAGGCGGCGGGCGGCGACGGGGTCGCCGTGCTCGTCCAGCGGCAAAGCGACGGCATCCAAGCCAAAGCCTTCCTGCGTCACAAAGCTTTCGGCGGCGCTGAGCAATTCATCCAAGTTTTCGATGCGGTCGGCACCTTCGCGCTCGGTTTTGTAGTGCTCGACCAAGCCGCTGTGCTCCAGCATCAGCGCCACGATGTCGCGCAGCGTGCGGCCCGTGGTCTGCTCGCGCAGCACGTCGATTTTGGCGACGAACGCGCCCAAGTTCGCCCCGGCTTTGCCCGGCACGCCACTCACCGCATCGTGCAGCGAACAGCCCAAATCCCGCGCCGCATCTTGCAGTTGCTCAATACTGCGCGCCCCTATGCCACGCGGCGGGAAGTTGACCACGCGCAAAAAGCTGGTGTCGTCGTGCCGGTTTTCCAGCAAGCGCAGGTAAGCCAGCGCGTGTTTGATTTCGGCGCGCTCAAAAAAGCGCAGGCCGCCGTACACGCGGTACGGCATTTGGGCCGCGAGCAGCGCGGTTTCCACCACCCGGCTTTGGGCGTTGCTGCGGTACAGCACAGCGATTTCCTTGCGCTCGTAGCCGTCGCTTTTCACGAGTTGGCGCATTTCATCCACCATCCAATGCGCTTCGGCAAAGTCGCTGGCGGCTTCGTAGACGCGCACCGGCTCGCCCGGCCCTTGCGTGGTGCGCAGGTTTTTGCCCAAGCGCTGGGTGTTGTGGCTGATCAGCTCGTTGGCCGAATCCAAAATGTTGCTGTAGCTGCGGTAGTTTTCTTCCAGCTTGATTTGATGGCTGACCTCGAACTCGCGCACAAAGTCGGCCATGTTGCCCACGCGCGCGCCGCGAAAGGCGT
>CALMOI010000165.1 GCA_937871735.1 uncultured Comamonadaceae bacterium | reverse complement strand
GTAAATGGCGAACGTGCCTTCGGCGGCCTTGTCCAGCCCGTAGGCAATGGCGGCGGCGGTGGGTTCGTTCAACAGGCGCAGCACGTTCAAACCGGCCAGACGTGCCGCGTCTTTGGTGGCTTGGCGCTGCGCGTCGTCAAAGTAAGCGGGCACTGTGATAACCACGCCGGTCAGCGCGCCGCCCATCGCGGCCTCGGCGCGCTGGCGCAGCGCCGCCAAAATGTCCGCTGACACTTGCACTGGCGAACGCTCGCCCGCTGCGGTGTCGATGCTGACCATGCCGGGGCGATCCACAAAGCGGTAGGGCAAACCTGCCGCTGCTTTCAAGTCGCTCAAGCTGCGACCGATGAAGCGTTTCACCGAGACGATGGTGTTGTGCGGATCATCAGCTTGCGCTGCTTGTGCCTCTTGGCCGACGGTCAAGCCGCCATCTGCTGCGTAACGCACCACCGACGGCAACAGCAGCGCGCCCCGCTCATCGGGCAGCGCACGCGGCACGGCACTTTGCACCGTGGCGATCAGCGAGTTGGTGGTGCCCAGGTCAATGCCCGCTGCCAGCCGGTGCTGGTGCGGTGCGGCGCTTTGACCCGGTTCGGCGATTTGCATCAGTGCCATGAGGTGTGCCGCTTTCGCTAGTGAAGAGGTTAAACCGCGAAGCTCTCGCCGCAGCCGCAGTTGGCTTTGGCGTTCGGGTTGTTGAATTTGAAGCCTTCGTTCAAGCCTTCGCGCACAAAGTCCAGCTCGGTGCCGTCCAGCATCCCGAGGCTGATCGGGTCAATGATGACCTTCACGCCAAAGGACTCGAACGCCACATCGTCGGGCTGCAAGGCATCGACAAACTCCAGCGCGTAGGCGTAGCCCGAGCAGCCGCTGGTCTTGACGGCCAGCCGCAAACCCACACCGCCGCCGCGCTTGACCAGCGATTTTTCGACGTGCCGCGCAGCAGCGGCAGACAAAGAAATGCCCATGATGGCGCTCCTGGAAATGGTGGGGTTCAAACCGAGAACGAGCTGCCGCAGCCGCAAGTGGACTGGGCGTTCGGGTTGTGGATCACGAAGCGCGAGCCTTCCAGGCTGTCTTCAAAATCGACGCGGGCACCCAACACGTACTGCTGGCTCATCGCATCAACCACCATCGCCACGCCTTCGGTGACGATTTCGGTGTCGTCTTCGGCGATTTGATCGTCAAAGGCAAAGCCGTAAGAAAACCCCGAGCAGCCGCCGCCGGTCACGTATAGGCGCAGGCGCAGGTTGGGATTGCCTTCTTCGGCAATCAACTCGGCCACTTTAGCGGCGGCTTGAGGGGTGAACTCCAACATGCTGGGCATGAGGCCGGCGGGGCTGGTGGCGCAGGCGGTGGCGGTTGAGGCTTCCATGAGGTGATCTCCTAGACGTGTGACGGGGTTCTGGGGGTAGAAAACGGGCCAGCGGTTCGGCTGCTCAGTCGCTGCCGGATTCGCAAATGGGCTGCTCAGTCACCACATCGCCGCTGGGGGCGGCGTGGCGGGCGCGGTAGTCAGCCACTGCGGCTTTGATCGCGTCTTCGGCCAAGATGGAGCAGTGAATCTTCACGGGCGGCAGGGCCAGCTCTTCCGCGATCTGGGTGTTTTTGATGGACAGCGCTTCATCCAGCGTGCGGCCCCGCACCCATTCCGTGACCAGCGAGCTGGACGCAATCGCCGAGCCGCAGCCGTAGGTTTTGAACTTGGCGTCTTCAATCACGCCTTGGGCGTTGACGCGGATTTGCAGGCGCATCACGTCGCCGCAAGCCGGAGCACCCACCATGCCGGTGCCGACTTCCGAGTCGTTAGCATCGAAAGCGCCCACGTTGCGCGGGTGTTCGTAGTGGTCGATAACTTTGTCGCTGTAGGCCATGAAATTTCTCCTTGAATGAACGAAAGGGTCAGTGCTCAGACCATTGAATTGAGCTCAAATCCACCCCGGCTTGCACCAAGTCCCACAGCGGGCTCATGGCGCGCAGGCGGGTGACAACCTCGGTGACTTGGGCGATGGTGAAAGCGATGTCTTCCACCGTGGTGAAGCGGCCTATCGAAAAGCGCACCGAGCTGTGCGCCAGCTCGTCGCTGCGGCCCATCGCCCGCAGCACGTAGCTGGGTTCGAGCGAGGCCGAGGTACACGCCGAGCCTGACGACACCGCCACGCCCTTCATGCCCATCAGCAGCGATTCGCCTTCGACGTAGTTGAAACTCACGTTCAGGTAGCCGGGGGCGCGCTGTTCAAAGTCGCCGTTCAGTTCCACGGCTTGCAAGTCTTTAAAACCAGCCCACAGACGGTCACGCAACATGCGAATGCGGGCGTTGTCGGCATCCATGCTTTCGCGGGCCAGCCAAAAGGCTTCGCCCATGCCGACGATTTGGTGTGTCGGCAGCGTGCCTGACCGCATACCGCGCTCGTGGCCGCCACCGTGGATTTGCGCCTCAATGCGCACACGCGGCTTGCGGCGCACATACAGCGCGCCGATGCCCTTGGGGCCGTAAATTTTGTGCGCCGACAGGCTCATCAAGTCGATGGGCAGCTTCTCGACATCAATGGCGATCTTGCCTGCGGCTTGGGCGGCATCGACGTGCAGCAGCACGCCCTTGGCCCGGCACAGCGCGCCGATGGCGGCAATGTCTTGGATCACGCCGGTCTCGTTGTTGACCATCATCACCGAGGTCAACACCGTGTCGGGGCGCAGCGTGGCGGCGAACAAATCCAAGTCCAGCAAACCGCTGGGCAGCACCGGCAGCACGGTCACTTCGTAACCTTGACGTTCCATTTCACGCATGCTGTCGAGCACGGCTTTGTGCTCAGTCGCCACGGTGATCAGGTGCTTGCCTTTGCTTTTGTAGAACTGCGCCGCACCTTTGATGGCGAGGTTGTTGGATTCGGTGGCACCCGAAGTCCAGACAATTTCACGCGGATCGGCGTTGATCAGGGCGCACACACGCTCACGGGCCAACTCGACGGCCTCCTCGGCCACCCAGCCATAAGCGTGGGAGCGGCTGGCGGGGTTGCCGTACAGCTCGGTCAAATAGGGGAGCATCTTGCTGGCCACACGCCGGTCAACCGGGGTGGTAGCGGCGTAATCAAGGTACACGGGCAGTGCAGCGCGGGCTTGAACGGGGTCGCGGCTGGGATCCGGCATGACTGACTCCTAAAGCTAAAAAGGGAGAAGACGCTCACCCTTTCGCAACTTCGGTGCCATGCGTTTTGTCGCGTTTTCTGGGGGTCTACGACACGCCCTTAGCGCAAATTGTTCGCTTTGTATTGATGGCTATCAGCATGGCTGCATCGTTTGTTAGATTTGTCGCAAGCAATAGGATCAATCAGGCGTAGAAAGCTAAATGTGTACAACTTTAGTAGGTACATTTTTTGCTGTATCTGGAGTAACCATTGCCCCCATTGCGTGGTTCCACCGATCCCCAACAGCAGCGAGTTCACGACTTCGCGCCTGACCACCGGTACTCCAAACGCCTGCTACTGAAGGAAACCCAGCGCCATGGGCAACAAACAAGCCAGTCAAACTCAGCGAGAGCTGGACGCGGTTTACGAGGTGAGTAAAACGCTGGCGACCTCGCTCGATGTGAGCAAGACTTTTCGCGAGTCTTTGAACTACCTGATCCACGCCTTCGATTGGCGACGCGCCTTCGTGGTCGTCAGCGACAGCAACGGCGTCCTGCGCGGCTTGTGCGCCATCGGCCTGTCGCGCGATGAGCAGCAGCGCCTGCAATTTTCCAGCGGCGAAGGCATCGTCGGCCACGTCTACGCCAGCGGCATTCCGGCCATCGTGCCCGACGTGCGCTCTGAGCCGCTGTTTTTGAACCGCACTGGCGGTGCAGACCAAAGCCCCGGCGTGGAAGTGGCCATGCTGGTCACGCCCATCCGCGCCGACCGCCGCACGCTGGGCGTGCTGGCCATCGACTGCCTCAACCCCAACGAGGCACGCGCCTTCTCGGACGACTTGCAGTTGCTCAAGATGGTCGCCACGCTGATGGGGCAAGCGCTGCTGCTGCACCGCACCGTCAGCGAAGCGCATCACACCATGCAAGACGAGGTGCGCCGCATCCACAAGGAAATGAAGCCCACGCAGCAAATCGACCAAGTCGTCGGTTCTTCAGCGCCGATGCAGTCGGTGTTTGAGCAAGTGCATTTGGTGGCTCCGGCGCGCACCACCGTGCTGCTGCGCGGCGAATCGGGCACCGGCAAGGAAGTGATAGCCCGCGCCATCCACAACCTGTCGCCGCGCAAACGTGAAGCGTTTGTGCGCGTGAACTGCGCCGCGCTGACCGAGTCGCTGCTGGAAAGCGAGCTGTTCGGCCACGAAAAAGGCTCGTTCACCGGCGCGCAAGGCCAGCGCAAAGGCCGCTTTGAAATGGCGCACGGCGGCACGCTGTTTCTGGACGAAATCGGCGACATTTCTGCTTCATTCCAGGCCAAGCTGCTGCGCGTGCTGCAAGAGCGCGAGTTCGAGCGCGTGGGCGGCAACCAAGCGGTGAAGGTCGATGTGCGCCTGATTTTGGCCACCAACCGCAATTTGGAACGCATGGTGCAAGCGGGCGAATTCCGCGCCGACTTGTACTACCGCATCAACGTGGTCAGCATTCAACTGCCGCCACTGCGCGAGCGCCGCGAAGACATTCCCAGCATGGCGCAGCACTTTCTGGATCGTTTCAACCGCGAAAACGAGCGCCATGCCAGCTTCAGCACCTCGGCACTCAAGGTGCTGAGCAGTTGCTACTGGCCGGGCAATGTGCGCGAGCTGGAAAACTGCGTGGAACGCACCGCCACGATGGCCAATGGCAACGTCATCACCGACTTGGCTTTCCCCTGCCAAGGCAACCGCTGCTTAACGCAAGTGCTGCATCACGTGGAGCGCGAAGACGCGGTGCGCCCAATGCGGCTGGGCGAGATCCCGATCCGCGAAATCCCCACGGGTGGCGCGGGGCCAGTGGTGGCGAGCCCGCCGCCCTCGCCCACCGTGCCGCCCGCCCCCACGGTGGGTGACGATCACCTCGACCACGCCCACGAGGTGGATGACGAAGAACACGCGCACCTGTCCGCCGCCCTGAGCAGCCCGCCCGCCCCCGGCGACGACAAACCCGCTGGCGAGCGCGAACGCTTGGTTTGGGCGATGGAGCGCTGCGGCTGGGTGCAAGCCAAGGCGGCGCGGCTGCTGAAAATTTCGCCGCGCCAAATGGGCTACGCGCTGCGCAAGTACAACATCGAAGTGCGCAAGTTCTGACACGGGCTGCGTTAAGGGCATCAGGTTCTACGAACATGCCTTGGCGGCGGCGTGGCGTATCTAGAGGGCTGATCGTCTCGTGTTGCCAAGTGCCCAATGTACAATCCCCTGATGTTCCGACGATGGATTGTCCTTGTACTCTTGGTGCTGCAATTGCAGCCCGCTCTGGCGTTCGTGCCGGAACATGTTGGGCCTGTTGCTAAGGAGTTCGCGCACTCCACAGCCCATCAAGCTGGGTTAGGACATCGTCATGACGATGCCTCGGGCTTTCAGCTTGATGATGACAGTCCTGCCACCCATGCCCATCACGATGCAGGCCATCACTCGGCTCTCTTGCTGCCAAACAAGGGCTGGCTTCCTACTTTACCTAAGCAAGAATGTCTGATGTCCTTCAGCTTGGGGCAACTCCCTGATCCTTGTTTAGACGGGCCTTTGCGCCCCCCTCGTCCCCTCGTGTGATGCTCTGTTGACTGGTCAAGCGCCAGTCGTTAACGCGGCTTCTTTTTTTACCGACTTACCCACTCGGCGATGCCCCTCAGGTCGCCGAGGCGCGCACTTGCTGGTGCAAAGACCCATGCGTCGAGTCGGGCAACACACACGAGGTTTCATGACCCAATTTATTCGTCTCCTGCCACGCCGTTGGTGGCTATTTCTACTCGTCTTCACGCCCACCCTGCTTTGGGCGCACGGCATTTCGGTTGAAGACCGTCAGCGCATGCTCGATGGCGGTTATTTACAGTACATCGGCCTGGGGGCCAGCCATATGCTGACCGGATATGACCATTTGCTGTTTCTATTTGGCGTGGTGTTTTTCCTCACCACCTTCAAAGAAGTGGCCAAATTCGTCACGGTCTTTACCCTGGGGCATTGCATCACGCTGGTCTTTGCCACGTTTTACGGCATCACTTGGAACTACTTTTTAATTGATGCCGTGATTGCCCTGAGCGTCATGTACAAAGGCTTCGATAACCTGGGTGGGTTTCAACGGGTATTTGAAATGGAGCAATCGCCCAATCTGCTGGGTGCCGTGTTTGGCTTTGGCCTGTTGCATGGCTTTGGCTTGTCCACACGGCTGCAACAACTGCCGCTGGGTGACGACAGCGCCAGCATGTTGCTGCGCATCCTGAGCTTCAACCTGGGTGTGGAAATCGGCCAAATCGCCGCCCTGGCGCTCATGGTGCTGGTGCTGGCTTGGTGGCGACACACCCACGCTTTTCGCCGCATCAGCCACGCGGCCAACCTGCTGCTGGTCGCGCTGGGGGGCTTGCTGCTGCTGATGCAACTGCATGGCTATCTGCATGACACCGACCCCAATAGCTTCCGCTTCCCTGCCGAGGAGCACCGCCACATCCACGAAGATTTGGATGTAGAAAAAACAGTCGATTCCCAGCGCAACCAATTTTGATTGATTTCCCCCGCCATCCCACTTGATTTAAAAGGAACTTCACCATGAACAAAACCCTGCTTTTCACGGCCTTGGCTGCCGCCCTGGCGCTCACCTCCACCGCACAGGCTAGCGAAGATGCCGCCTGCCATTTTCATGGCAACAAACCCGCCGCAGAAGCTACCGTCGTGCAATGCGCCACCCAGTACAAAAATCAACTGATTCAACGCGGCAAACTCGATGCCTCTTGGCAGGCGATTGCCAAAGTCGAAAAGATGGAGCAAGTCGATGGCAAGCGCAGCAAAGCGTGGAAATTGATTTTCAAAAATCCTGCGGTCACCGCCAAAACCAAGGACACCTTGTTCTTGTTCTATTCGCTGTCCGGCAACTTCATCGCCG
>CALMOI010000164.1 GCA_937871735.1 uncultured Comamonadaceae bacterium | reverse complement strand
ATCATCACGCCCATAATGCTTTTGGCATTGATGCGCCGGCCATTGCGGCTCATCCAGACTTCACACGGAAACCTGCCGGCCATTTTGCTCAACTTGGCGGACGCGCGGGCATGCAGCCCGAGTTTGTTAATGATGGTGGTCGGGGTTTTGATCATGGCAAAGGAGTGGGGAAATCTGCTTAGGCGCGGTGGCGCTGGCGGGGAGCGCCATCACCTGCACCACGCCTTGGGTAGCACCATCTAGCGCACGCTGCACCAAGGCATCAAGCGGCTCGGCGCGGTAGCAGACAGCGCGCAACAGCATCGGCACATTCACACCAGCAATCAACCGTGCTGCGCGCCCGGCAATCAAGCGCTGCGCGACGTTGCACGGCGTGGCGGCAAACAAATCGGTCAGCACCAAAGTCGCCATATCGGGCGCATCCGCTAACAATTGCTGCGCCTGCCTCAGAGTGTCGTCGGGGGCGGCGTGGGGCAACACATCCAGCACCAAGAGGCTATCGGCGCTGTCGGCAAACACGTGCAGCGCGCATTCGCGCAGCGCGTGCGCCAGCGGGGCATGGGCAATGAGGAGGATTCGCGTAGTCATGGTGGGGCAGTTTGCGCCACATTATGGCTGCGGCTATGGTGCTGTCGCACAATCATCGGCTTGTACATTTTGCGGACACAACAACTATGGCTATGCAAATTAAACACGGTGCCATCGCCTTGGCTTTGGCAGCCATCGCCGGTGCGGGCGCTTGGCTGGCCTTGGGCAGCGGCAGCGCGCCTGCGCCCGAATCGTCATTTGTATTGCTCGACGGCTCGCGCCTGAGCACCAGTGACCTGCGCGGCAAAGTGGTGCTGGTCAACTTTTGGGCGACCAGCTGCACCACCTGCGTAGCAGAAATGCCCGATCTCATCGCCACGCACCACAAGTACCAAGCCCAAGGCTTTGACACACTGGCCGTCGCTATGAGCTACGACCCACCTAACTTCGTCGTCAATTTTGCCCAGTCGCGCAAACTGCCATTCAAAGTCGCTATCGACAACACCGGCGCCAACGCCAAAGCCTGGGGTGACGTGCAGCTGACCCCCACCACCTACATCGTCAACAAGCAGGGCGAGATCGTCAAAAGCTACATCGGCCCGCCCAAGATGAACGAGCTGCACCCGCTGATAGAAAAGCTGCTGGCGCAAAGCTGACTGCAGCACTCAGAACGGGGCGGCTAAACTGCCCGTTATGTTGTTGAACCGTGAGTACCGTGGACACCCAAGCCCCTACCGTCACCCTGACCGTTGCCAGCCAGCCTGAAGACCTTGCGGCGGCAGCCACGCTGTTTCAAGAGTACGCCGACAGCCTCGGCATTGACCTGCGCTTTCAAGGCTTTGAAGCCGAGCTGAGCACTCTTCCGGGCGAGTACAGCCCGCCCCGGGGCTGCTTGCTACTGGCGTGGGTAGGTGACGCGCTGGCAGGCTGCTGCGCACTGCGCCCGCTGGACAATTGCGACTATCCCAATGCCGGCGAGATGAAGCGCCTGTATGTGCGCAAAGCGTTTCGCGCCTTTGG
>CALMOI010000163.1 GCA_937871735.1 uncultured Comamonadaceae bacterium | reverse complement strand
CTGACGCAAACCTTCCCCGGCGTGAAAGTGGTGGTCGATGCGCCGGTGCAAATGGCGCGTGAAGTGGCGCTGCTGCGCCAAGCCACGGGCGCGCCCTCGAACCGCGACCTCGAAGCCATGCTCAGCGCCGCAGGCAACGCGCTGCCCGCAGGCCGCAGCGCCAACGCGCTGGACTACACCGCAGGCGAGCTGCATCTGAAAGGCCTGAACCTGAGCAGCGCCGAACTCAATGAACTGAGCGAGCGCCTGCGCCCGATGGGCTACAGCGCCCGCAGCGAAGGCAGCAACAGCTTGCTGATCCAAACGGAGTCCGCCCGATGAGCAGCAAGTCCTCCTTGGCCGCCACTTTGAAGCTGCCCGCCGTGCAAGCCCAATGGGAACACGCCACCCCGCGTGAACGCACGCTGGTACTGACCGCCGCTGCCGTCGTGGTACTGGCGCTGCTGTGGTGGCTGACGCTGGCCCCGGCGCTGCGCGTCTGGAAACAAAGCGACACCCAACAGCAAAGCCTGGATGCCCAGTTGCAAACCATGCAAAGTCTGCAAGCCCAAGCGCAGGCACTGCAAAGCCGCCCGGTTCTCAGCCCTGACGATGCGGCCAAGGCGCTGGAAGGCTCGGTCGCCACCCTGGGCTCGGGCGCACGCCTGACCATCACCGGCGACCGCGCCACCTTGAATCTGCGCAATGTGCCCGCTGGTGCACTCAGCGCATGGCTGGCGCAAGCGCGGCTCAACGCCCGCGCCCTGCCTGTCGAAGCGAAGTTGGTGCGCGCCGCAGCGCCTGCCGAAACCACGCCAGCCGCAGCGCCGTCCATGCCACTGCGCCCAATCGCCGGAGCCTTGCCGCTCCCGCCCGGTGCCATGCCCGCTGCCGCTGTACCCAGCCCACCCCCTGCCGCCGCACCGACGGGGCCGAGCTGGGATGGCTCGCTGGTGCTGGCCCTGCCGCCTCGTTGACCCGGCTCTCGCCGCCCCTTCGCATGGCCCGCCGCAACACCGCCCCGTCACTGTCGCCACTGCGCCGCCCGCCTTGGGCTTGGGCGTTGGCGGGTGCACTGCTGGGTTTGATGCTGACGCTGGTGCTGCAAGCTCCGGCGCGTTGGCTGGGCTCGCTGCTGGCGCTGCTCAGCCATGACCAAGTGATGCTGGCCGAAGCACGCGGCAGCGTCTGGACGGGCTCGGCCCGCCTGCAACTGACGGGCGGCGCAGGCAGCCGCGACCAATCAGCCCTGCCGGGTCGCATCCAATGGCAATTGCGCCCGCGCTGGACGGGCCTGGGCCTGCAACTGGGTGCCGACTGCTGCACCACCTCGCCCTTTGACATCGCACTGACCCCACACTGGGGCGGCGGGCTGATCACCGTCAACGATCCACCCAACCCCACGCCGAGCCACTGGCCCGCCGCGCTGCTGATCGGCTTGGGCGCGCCGTGGAATACGCTGCAAGTTGAGGGGCAGTTGCTGCTCAACACCCGCCAACTGAGCCTGAATTGGGCTGAAGGCCGCCCCACCTTGGGTGGCAGCGCCGAATTGCAGGCGCTGGGCGTGTCGTCGCGCCTGTCCACGCTCAAACCTATGGGCAGCTACCGCATTCAACTGCACGGCGGAGCCAGCCCGACGCTGGATGTCAGCACCATCGAGGGCAGTTTGCAACTGTCAGGCTCGGGGCGCTGGGTTGGCCCGCGTCTGCACTTCACTGGCGAAGCCAGCGCCGCCCCAGATCGGGAAGCCGCGCTGTCCAACCTGCTCAATATTTTGGGGCGGCGCAAGGGTGGCCGCACCGTCATCACTGTAGGCTGACACCGCCATGCCCCACCGCTTTGTTGCCCTTCTTGCAAGCCAACTGACCATGCCTTTCGCACCACACACGCCACGCCACCTTCGCCACGCCGTTCCCGCACACTTGCCGCGTCAGGTGCTGCCCAGCTTGGTGCTGACGGCGGTGCTGAGTCTGGCCGCCGGGCCGCTGCACGCTCAGCACAGCCTGCGCCAAGGCGAACCCATCACGCTGAACTTTGCTGGTGCAGAAATCGAAGCCGTGGCCCGCACGCTGGCCACGCTGTCGGGGCGCACGGTGGTGGTCGATCCGCGCGTCAAAGGCACCATCACCTTGGTGACGGAACAACCCATTGCCCCCGCTGCCGCCTGGAACCAATTTTTGGCACTGCTGCGTTTGCAGGGCTACACGATGGTTGAATCTGCCGGGCTGTACAAAGTGCTGCCCGAGGCCGAGGCCAAGCTGCAAGGCGGCGCAGTCTCGTCCAGCGCCACCAGCAGCAACGCCAACGTGGCGGGCAACCAACTGGTGACGCGCATCATCCCGCTGCACCACGAAACCGCCAATAACTTGGTGCCCGTGCTGCGCCCGCTGATCAGCCCCAACAACACCATCAACGTCAACCCCGGCACCAACGCGCTGGTCATCACCGATTACGCCGACAACTTGCAGCGCATTGAGCGCATCGTCGCTGCGATGGACGTCTCCAACGCCACCGATTTGGAAGTGGTGCCGCTGCGCAACGCCATTGCCACCGACCTCGCGCCGCTGGTGCTGCGCTTGATCGAGTCCGGCAGCTCCGCACCCGCTGCGGGCCAAGGTCAGGCCGACACGCTCTACAAAACCACCGTGTTGGCCGAGCCGCGCAGTAACGCGCTGATCT
>CALMOI010000162.1 GCA_937871735.1 uncultured Comamonadaceae bacterium | reverse complement strand
CCGGGTTCGGCGGCGTGGGCGGGCGCAGCAGCCAGCAGCAAGCTGGCGGCCAAGACCGTCAAGCCGAGCGCAATCCGATGGGTGAAGAACGTGTGCATGGGGCGAGTCTCCGTAGTGGTTTTTGAAGGCAAGGGAGGATTGCAGGTGCTAGCGCTGACGCATGTCTGACGTTAACGCCCGCAACGCGCCACAGTTTGATGAGATGGCCCACGCAGAGCCCGCACAGGCACACGAAGTTGCAACTTCTTGTTTCAAATCAATTTTTTGCCTGCTACAGGCCCGGCCCGCGCAGCACCACGTCCGACGCGGGATAAGCCACGCAGGGCAGCAAAGCACCATCGTCCTTCTCGTCCAAAGACAAGCCCGGCCATGCGATGCGGTAGCTCACTTGACCGCTGACCATCAGCCCGATGCAGGCGCGGCAGGTGCCGTTGCGGCACGAGCTGGGCCAGCTTAGGCCGGCGGCTTCGGCGGCGTGCAGCAAGGTTTGATCGGCGGGGGCGGCAAAGGAGGGGCCGTCGGGGCGCAAACGGGCGCTGTAGCAGCGCGGTGGTGTTTCAGGCAAGGAAGATGACGGAGCAGAGGAGGGCGGCAAGGCAGGCATCACGCAAAGCAGTCCACAAAGCGAGGGTGAAAGAAGTGGGTGAGTCAAGAGGCCAAGCCATGATACGGCGACCCCACACGGCCCAGCAGTTCACAATGCGCGGTTTGCCGATTAGAAAGAGGAGCCTCCCGATGGCCATTCAGTGGTTTCCCGGTCACATGCACTTGACCAAAAAAGCCATCACCGAACGCGTCAAAGACATTGATGTCGTGATCGAGATGCTGGACGCGCGCCTGCCCGGCTCCAGCGCCAACCCCTTGTTGGCCGAACTGACCGCCGGGCGACCCACGGTCAAAGTGCTCAACAAGCAAGACGTGGCCGACCCCGAACGCACCGCCGCCTGGCTGGCGCACTACAACGCCCAGCCCGGCACCCGCGCACTGGCGCTGGATGCCAGCGTCGCCACGCCCGCCAAAGTGCTGATTACCGCCTGCCACGAGCTGTCGCCGAACCGGGGCGGCATGGCTAAGCCGATGCGGGTGCTGATTTGCGGCGTGCCCAACGTGGGCAAATCCACGCTGATCAACACGCTCACGGCCCGGCGCATCGCCAAAACCGGTGACGAAGCGGGCATCACCAAGCTGGAGCAGCGCATCACGCTGGCCGATGACTTTTATTTGTGGGACACGCCCGGTATGTTGTGGCCGCGCATTTCGGTGGTGCAAAGCGGCTACTTGCTGGCCGCTAGCGGCGCGATAGGCCGCAACGCCTATGACGACGAAGAAGTCGCGCTAGAGCTGCTGGCCGTGCTCAAACGCCATTACCCGGCGTTGCTGGAAGCGCGCTTTCGCCTGAAAGATGTCGCCGCCATCCATGACGACGAGTTGTTGACCGAAGTGGGTCGCCAACGCGGTGCGCTGCTGGGCAAAGGCCGCGTCAACCTGCAAAAAGCCGCCGAGATCGTGATGCACGAATTTCGCAGCGCCACGCTGGGCCGCATCACGCTGGAAACCCCGGAAGAATTCGCCCAATGGCAAGCCCAGGCCGAGCGCGAAGATGCCGAACGCCTCGCTAAAAAAGAAGCCCGCTCCCGCTCCAAAAAAGGTCAGCGCGACCCCGACGCGGGGGATGCCGCCTGAAATACCTGCAAGCCTGAAGCTATACGGGCTTGCGCGTAGCTGACAGCGCTGTCTCAGCCGTCAAAATCGGGGGCATGCAGTTACCTTTTTTCTCCAGCCCACGTTTTCGGGCCGCGCTGCCCTTGGTGCGGGTGTTATTGAGTTTCTATGTCACCAACGGTTTGGCGGCAGCGTTGGGGCTGTTGTTGATCACCGGCGGGATTCATTTGACCTTGGGTGAGGCGGCGGCCTCTGCCGCGTCGGTGGGTGTGATCGTGTGCATTCCGCCCGATCAGCCTGCGCCCAAACACCATAAATTTTGGATGTTGGTGCCTGCTGCGCTGATTGGGCTGCCGCTGTTTGTGGCGGTGCAGGTGTTGCACGCGCACCCGGTGCTGTTGGGTTTGCTGCTGGTGCCCGCTTCATTCGTGGCGTTTTTGGCGGGCGCCTGGGGCAAACGCGGCTTGCCCATCACCATGTCGATCATGTTTGCGGTGCTGTTTTCGATGGCGGTGCCTGACCGCGCCGACACCTCGGGGCTAGCGGCCAGCGCGTGGCATTTTGGCTTGGGCGCGGGGCTGTACTTGGTCTACGCCACGGTGGTGAATGCGCTGCTCAACGCGCGCTACCGGGTGCAAATGCTGGCCGACACCTTGTTCTCGCTGGCCGATTTGATGCGTGCGCAAGCCCAGCAATTCGCTCCCGTCACAGCCGTAGAGGCCGATGTCGCCACGCCGTTGATCGGACAATTGATTCGCCAACAAGCCGCGCTGGCTGACCAGTTGCAAGCCGCCCGTGATTTGCTGCTGGAAGCGCCGCGCACCCCACGTCGCCAGCGTTTGGCCGGCATCTTGATGGGCGTGCTCGACATGCGGGACCACTTGCTGGCTTGCGAACTGGACTTGGACAACTTCAAATCTCACCCCGGCCACGCCCCGGTGCTGACGGCGTTGCGCGAAGTGCTGGACGCGCTGGCCGACGAGGTCGAGCATTTGGCCGACGCATTGCTGCTGGGGCGCACACCCACGTCCTTCACCACCCACCGCCCGCGTTTGGCCGCCCTGCACTGGACGGACGAATCCGCCGTGGTTGACCTCGACCACCCATCGCCCGCCATGCTGGCCCGTGGGCTTGCCAACCGTGTCGGCCATCTGAACGACGACACGCTGCGCCTGTGCGCCCTAGCGCGTGGCGAGGCCGAGCCTGATTTGGATGTGGTGCGTGCCAGTTGGCAAATGTTCATCAGCCCGACCGGCTGGTCATGGCGGCCTTTGCTGGCGCTGTCGCACTGGAAGGCACCGCCGCTGCGCCACGCCACCCGTGCCGCGCTGGCGATGGGCGTGGCCTATGCGATTGCCGTGGCGCTGCCTTGGGGCACGCACGACTACTGGATTTTGCTGACCATCGTGGTGGTGCTGCGCGGCAGCTTGGCGCAGACGCTAGAGCGCCGTAACAGCCGTG
>CALMOI010000161.1 GCA_937871735.1 uncultured Comamonadaceae bacterium | reverse complement strand
CTGGGGTTTCGGCGATTGACTGACGCCGCCGTAGGTGGGGATGCGCCGCTTCTCGCGCTGTTCGGCGATGCAGCACCAGCGATGCAGCGCTGGCTGCAACGCTGGCGTCTTCTTGCACCGGCGGCGGGCGAGGCCGAACGTGCGACAACCATGCGCCAAGTCAATCCGATCTACATCCCTCGAAATCATCAGGTCGAAGCCGCGCTGACAGCGGCCGTGGACCGCGACGACATGGCACCCTTCGAGCGGCTGCTGGCTGTCCTCGAGCATCCCTTCGAAGAGCGAGCGCCCGACGCCGCTTTCGCTCAGCCTGCATCTGCCGAAGCAACAGCGTGCCACCGGACGTTTTGCGGCACCTGACAAACCCATCTACCCGCTTTTCAGCCCGCTGCGAAAGACATCGATGCAACACAATGACACTCAAACCACCGGCATCATCAACCAGCCCGCACCCGCCTTGGGCGTGACGCAGTGGATCAATGCCGCGGGTGACCCGATACCGGGTTATGGTCTGGACCAAATGCCTGGCGTCTACAAGGTGATCTTTTGCTATCAAGACGCCTGTCCGGGTTGCCACATCACCGGTTTTCCAGCGCTCGTGAAGCTGGTCAAAGCCTTTCAAGGTTCGCGGCTGGTGAGTTTTGCGGCTGTGCAGACCGTGTTCGAAGATTTCGAAGCCAATAGTGTCGGCCGTGTGGCGGAAAACCAGCTCAAATACGCGCTTCCAATTCCCTTCGGTCACGATGCCGGCCAAGGTCGAGCGGGGGCGGGTTCGGTTTTGATGCAACGCTACCGCAACGGGGGTACGCCATGGTTCATCGTCGTCGATCCCGAAGGCGTGGTGATATACAACCACTTCAGCATCGATCCGGAAAAACTGATCGCTCAGCTCAAGCGCGCGGAGCCTGCACTGCCCAAGCCCACGGCCGATACCAGCACTCTGACTTGGCGTGGCGTGATGGCACTCACGCGCGAAGGCAATCCGACGCCGCCGCGGCGTCTGGAACTCGATGTCGCGCAATGGCGCGAGCGGCTCACGCCCGAGCAATTCCTTATCACCCGTCAAAAAGGCACCGAACGTGCCCACAGCTCGGCGATGTGCTCGCTGCTCGAGCCCGGTCGCTATGGCTGCGTGTGCTGTGGCACCGAGCTGTTCGACGCCACGAGCAAGTTCGACAGCAGGAGCGGCTGGCCCAGCTTCACCCAGGCGCTGGCACCCGGACTGGTGGCCTATCACGACGATTCAAGCCATGGCATGACCCGGGTGGAAACCACCTGCAATGTGTGCGATGCCCACCTGGGCCACGTCTTTCCCGATGGGCCCGCACCCAGCGGCCTGCGCTATTGCATGAACGCGGTCGCGTTGGTCAAAGCGTGATGCTGAAAGCTCCAACAGGGCTGCGCCGCAACGCAGCGCAGCCATGACGAGCCTGCGTGTCGAGTTCCCGGGCGCCGAGCAAACCACGCTGGCCGGTGTGCTGGAGTTGCCCGAGCATGGCGCGCCACAGGCCTATGCCGTGTTTGCGCACTGCTTTACTTGTAGCAAGAACTCGATAGCGGCGACCCGCATCAGCCGCGCGCTGGCCGCCCAAGGCATCGCCACACTGCGCTTCGACTTCACCGGCTTGGGCGATAGTGCGGGCGAATTCGGCAGCGCGGGATTCGCCTCCAACGTGGCCGATTTGGTGGCTGCCGCGCATTGGATGCAGGCCACTCACGGTGCACCGAGTTTGTTGGTAGGTCATAGTCTTGGGGGAACGGCGGTGTTGATGGCGGCGCCGAAACTCGAGCATGTCAAAGCGGTTTGCGTGATCGGCGCACCGGCATCGGCCAGCCACCTGCTCAAGCACTTTGCAAACCGGCAGGTTCAGGCTGAGGGCAATGTGCAAGTGACTTTGGGAGGGCGCCAGTTTGCACTCAAGCCATCGTTTATCGAGGAGCTGGAAGACCTGACCGACACCGGTGTGTCGCGCCAGTTGCGGCGAGCCTTGCTGGTCATGCATGCCCCGCAAGACGAGGTGGTCGGCATCGATCAGGCGCATCTGCTTTTCACCGCCGCTGTGCGCCCCAAGAGCTTCGTCAGCCTCGATGGTGCAGACCACTTGATCACGCGAGCGGCCGACGCGGTCTACGTGGCCGACACCATCGCCACCTGGGCGCGCCGATACCTGCCGCAGGCCGACAGCGCTGCCGAGGGCGTCGGTTCTGCTCTGCCTGAGGGCGAAGTATGGATAGGTGAGCACGACCACGCGTTCTGGCGCGAGATGCATGCGGCCGACCATCACATCGACGCTGACGAACCTCGGTCTGTGGGAGGTGGCGGTCGTGGTCCGACCCCGTATGACCTGCTGCTGATGTCGCTGGGTGCCTGCACGTCGATGACGCTTCGCCAATACGCCAACCGAAAGGGCTATGCCCTCGAAGACGTACAGGTTCGGTTACGGCACGAGCGGCTGCACGCACAAGATTGCGCTGGATGCGATGGCAAAGAAGGCAAGGTCGAGCGCATCACGCGCGAGCTCTTCGTGCGCGGCTCGTTGAGCGAAGAGCAGCGCGCCGATCTGCTGCGCATCGCCGACCGCTGCCCCGTGCACCGCACGCTAGAGGGCGCACCAGTTATCGTCACCCAGCTCACACGCAATGAGTGAGTCAATCCACCCAAAACCCCGAGGCATACAAAAATGAAAGCAATTTGGAATGGCGCCGTGATAGCGCAAAGCGATGACATCGTCGAGGTAGAAGGTAACGCGTACTTTCCGCTGTCCGCCCTCAACCGGGAGTACGTGCTCGACAGCAAGACC
>CALMOI010000160.1 GCA_937871735.1 uncultured Comamonadaceae bacterium | reverse complement strand
TGCTGCACATCCACTGCACCGCTGGCCGACAACTGCACCTGATTGCGCGGTGCCGGAGGTGAACTTTGTGCCTGCGCACCGCCCCAACCCAAGCACAGCACACCCGCCAAACATACCGATTGAAACTTAAACATGCCATTTTCTCCTTCAAAGCGACAAGGTGTAACAGTGTGCAAAGCACCCTTGCCAGATCGGCGAAGCTCTTACAAGACCCCGAAAATTGTTACTGTTACATATTGGAAAGTCGCATCATGAACCCAACCACCTCCCGCACCGACAAAATTCTCGTGGTGGACGACGATGCCCGCATCCGCGATCTGCTGCGTCGCTACCTGACCCAAGAAAGTTTTGAAGTCATGGTGGCCGAAGATGGCAAAGCCCTGACCCGCATCATGCTGCGTGAAAGTGTCGATTTGATCGTGCTCGACTTGATGATGCCGGGCGAAGACGGCCTGTCGATTTGCCGACGTCTGCGCGCCTCTGGCGACCGCACCCCTATCATCATGCTCACCGCCAAAGGCGAAGACGTGGATCGCATCGTCGGCCTGGAAGTCGGCGCTGATGACTACCTGAGCAAGCCCTTCAACCCGCGCGAACTGCTGGCCCGCATCCACGCTGTGCTGCGCCGCCGCCCGCAAACCGAAGCGCCAGGCGCGCCTTCTACCGATAACGAAGTGCTCAGCTTTGGGCCGTTCACTTTTGATTTGGGCGCGCGCAGTCTGCGCCGCAACGGCGAAGAGTTGCCGCTGACCACGGGTGAATTTGCCATGCTCAAGGCCTTGGCACGTCATCCGCGCCAGCCGCTGTCGCGTGAAAAACTCGCACAACTGGCACGCGGACGCGAGTTCGAGCCCTTTGACCGCAGCTTGGATGTGCAAGTGTCCAGGCTGCGCAAACTGATCGAGCAAGACCCCACCGTGCCGCGCTACATCCAGACGGTTTGGGGCGTGGGCTACGTGTTTGTGCCTGAAGGCACCAACTGAGCCCCGGCACCGTACCCAGCCCATGAATGACCACATGCCCCAATCGCTGGAAACAGCCCCCGCACCGCTGAGCATGCAACAGCGCAAGCCTCGCTTGGGCTTGAGTTTGTTTTGGCGCACATTTTTTTTGCTGGCGGTGCTGCTGTTTGGCAGCACAGGGGCGTGGCTACAGACCTTCAGAACACTGGAATACGGCCCACGTGCTGTCATGGCTGCGCAACAAATCGTGGCCCTGGTCAATCTCAGCCAAGTGGCTTTGGAACACACCCATAGCGATACAGCCACCACACAGTTTTTGATGGCGGGGCTCAAAAGCAAAGAAGACATCGAGATCATTGCGCGCAAACCCAACGACCAACTTCACGCCTTTGAAGACAGCTCCTTGGATGAGCACATCATGCAAGAAGTGCATGCGCGACTGGGCAAAGACACCCGACTGGCGATCAGTGTCAATGGCGTTCAAGGACTATGGATCAGCCTGATGATCGGCCAAGACCCCTACTGGCTCAAAACCAAACTGTCACGCATCAATCCGGACAACAACCGCACGTGGGTGATATGGCTGATCATTGCCGCCGCACTGTCGCTGGCTGGGGCTGCTGTGATCGCGCAACTGATCAACCAGCCCTTGAAAGAACTTTCTTTTGCCGCCAGCCGTGTGCGTGATGGTGACTTTGATGCCAGCCATTTGGACGAGCGCGCCACCACCAGCGAAATCCGCGAGGTCAACATCGGCTTTAACCGCATGGCCGAGCAACTCGCCAAAATCGAGCAAGACCGCGCCGTGATGTTGGCCGGTATCAGCCACGACCTGCGCACCCCGCTGGCGCGCTTGCGCCTAGAAACCGAAATGAGCGTGGCCGACGAAACCGCCCGCGACCACATGGCTTCGGACATTGACCAGCTCGACGCCATCATTGACAAATTCCTCGACTACGCTCGCCCCGGCCAAACTGCGCTGGTTCCCGTGAAACTGCTGGATGTGGTGGAGGCTTGCGCTTACCCGTTCCAAGAGGCGGACGATATTCGCATCAGCATTGACA
>CALMOI010000159.1 GCA_937871735.1 uncultured Comamonadaceae bacterium | reverse complement strand
GGCAGACGTAGCGCGTGTGATTGAAACCGCCCGCGCCATCAATATCTCCACCGATCAGCGCCTGCTGCTGGTTGAGCCGCAAGAGTTCGTGATTGACGGCCAAGACGTGAAAGAGCCCATCGGCATGAGCGGTATTCGCCTTGAAGCCAAGGTGCATATCGTTACGGGTGCGCAAAGTGCCGCAGAGAACATCATCAAATGCGTGCGCCGTTGCGGCTTGGAAGTTGATCAACTGATGCTCAACCCGTTGGCATCGAGCTTGGCCGTTCTCACCCACGACGAGCGCGAATTGGGAGTGGCCTGCGTGGACATCGGCGCGGGCACGACCGACGTGGCTATCTTCACCAACGGCGCGATTCGCCACACAGCCGTGATCCCGATTGCGGGCGATTTGATCACCAGTGACATTGCGATGGCGCTGCGCACCCCCACCCGGGACGCCGAAGACATCAAGGTCGAAAGCGGCTTTGCCAAGCAACTGCTTGCCGACCCAGAGCAAAAAGTGGAAGTGCCTGGCTTGGGCGATCGAGGCCCACGTATGCTCAGTATTCAGGCTTTGGCGGGCGTGATTGAGCCGCGTGTGGAGGAAATCTTCTCTTTGGTGCAGCAAGTGATACGCGAATCAGGCTACGAAGAAGTGCTGTCTTCGGGCATTGTGCTCACAGGCGGCAGTTGCGTGATGCCGGGTATGGTCGAATTAGGCGAAGATATTTTCTTAAAGCCCGTGCGCCGTGGAATGCCTAAATATTCCAGCTCACTGGCTGACATGGTGGCTCAACCTCGGGCCGCTACAGTGATGGGTTTGATGGAAGAAGCCCGCCTTTCGCGCTTGCGTGGTTTCAAAGTAGCGCAGCAAAATGGCTCGATGAAAACCGCATTCGGGCGGATCAAAGAATTTATCGTGGGCAACTTTTGAGGCAGCTGGTTCGACAGAACGTCACGTATTGCCGCCTGCTGTCGTCATTCGACTGTGTAAGAAAGATCGAATTCGCAGGCTAGATGTGAGTTTTGTAGGCGCAAACCCTGCTAATTTAGGAAAATACGGAATCTAGGAGAAATGTATGAGCATCGAAACGATCGACGTTGAGGAATTCAATTTGGGTACCCATATCAAGGTCATCGGCGTTGGTGGCGGTGGTGGTAATGCGGTCGAACACATGATCGAGCGCAGCGTGCAAGGCGTGGAGTTCATTTGTGCCAACACAGACGCGCAGGCTTTGAGCCGCAGCAGTGCCCATCGCACGATCCAATTGGGTGTGAGCGGTTTGGGTGCAGGCAGCAAGCCCGACAAAGGCCGTGACGCAGCCGAAGCAGCGGTGAACGACATCCGCGCCGCCATTGAAGGCGCGCACATGCTGTTCATCACCGCTGGCATGGGCGGTGGCACTGGCACGGGCGCTGCGCCCGTGATTGCCCGCGTCGCCAAAGAAATGGGCATTTTGACGGTGGGCGTGGTCACCAAACCCTTCGATTGGGAAGGTGGCCGCCGCATGACCAATGCCGACAACGGCTTGACCGAACTCGAAGCCAATGTGGATTCGCTGATCGTGGTGCTCAACGAAAAGCTGCTGGACGTGCTGGGCGACGACATCACCCAAGACGAAGCCTTTGCTCAAGCCAATGACGTGCTGAAAAATGCCGTCGGTGGTATCGCTGAAATCATCAATGTGCCCGGCCATGTGAACGTTGACTTTGAAGACGTGCGCACCGTGATGGGCGAGCCCGGCAAAGCCATGATGGGCACCGCCATTGCCAGCGGCCCAGATCGCGCCCGCATCGCCGCAGAGCAAGCGGTGGCATGCCCGCTGCTGGAAGGCATCGACCTGTCTGGTGCCAAGGGCGTGCTGGTGCTGATCTCCGCCGCCAAGGGCAGCCTGAAGCTGTCGGAATCCAAGTTGGCGATGAACACCATTCGCGCTTACGCATCGCCCGATGCGCACGTGATCTACGGTACCGCCTACGACGACGGTTTGGGTGAAGACATCCGCGTCACCGTGGTGGCTACCGGCTTGTCGCGCCAAAACGCTCGCCGCGTCGCGCCTCCGCTGCAAGTGCTGCGCACGGGTACTGACAACGCGCCGGCAACCTTGGTCACGCCGATCAACACGGCAGGTACTTCGGTAGGTCACGCCATGCCTGGCCCGAGCGCTGTGCCGTCGCACGGTCATCACTCGAACACGGTGCACCCGAGTTCCCATGTGCCCCACGCTCCTGCTGCGACTCAAGCTGACTACGGCGGCATGGCCGTGCCCAGCGTGTGGCGCACCAACCGCACGCAAGCGGCAGCCAAGGTCGATGCCATGTCTTCCAGCGGCATGGACGACTACGAAATCCCGGCTTTCTTGCGCAAGCAAGCCGATTGAGGCCCGATGCTGGCGCAGCGCACCCTCAAAACGCTGACCCGTGCCGTGGGCGTGGGCCTGCACAGCGGGCAGCGGGTGGAGTTAACGCTTCGCCCCGCTCAGCCTGACACCGGCATCGTGTTCCGTCGGGTCGATTTGCCGCTGCCGGTGGACATCCCCGTGTCCGCCTTGGCGGTGACTGACACCCGGTTGGCCTCGACCATTTCGAACGGTGGGGCCAAAGTCCACACCATTGAGCACTTGATGTCGGCCTGCGCTGGCTTGGGTATCGACAACCTCTACGTGGACATCACCGCCGAAGAAGTGCCGATTTTGGACGGCTCGGCCCCATCGTTTGTCTTTTTGCTGCAAAGCGCGGGCATTGCGCTGCAAGCTGCGCCGCGTCGCTTCATTCGCATCAAGCAGACTGTGGAAGTGCGTGAAGGGCAGGGCGCGGGCGTGAAATGGGCGCGCCTAGAGCCGTTTCATGGCTACAAGCTCAGCTTTGAAATCGACTTTCGCCACCCGGCGGTGGATGCCACCGGGCAGCACGTCACCTTCGATTTGGGGCAAGACAACTACACCCGCGACATCGCCCGTGCCCGCACTTTTGGCTTCACCAAAGATGTGGAAATGCTGCGCGCCAACGGCTTGGCGCTGGGCGGTGGCTTGGACAACGCCATCGTCATGGACGACTACAAAGTGCTCAACGCCGACGGCCTGCGCTACGACGATGAGTTCGCCAAGCACAAAATCTTGGATGCGATGGGCGATTTGTACGTGGTGGGCCGCCCGCTGTTGGCGGCTTACAGTGCCTTCCGCTCAGGCCACGGCTTGAACAACTTGCTGCTGCGCGAGTTGCTGGCGCACCCCGAAGCCTACGACATCGTCACCTTTGAAGATGAGCGGCAAGCGCCCTTCGGTTTCACGTTGCCTGTACGCGCTTGGTAGCTTGGTATCGGGCAGCGCGCCGCAGCGGCTGTGCGTGCCCGCTTCAGTGGCTGCGGCCACCCCGGTACATGCCGCTGGTGCTGCGTTGCAAACCGTGCGCGCTGGCCAGCTTGTTCATGGACGGGCTGGCGTGCGCATGGGTGATGGCCAAACCCAAAGCATCAGCCGCATCTTGACGCGGTGCGCTGGGCAGTTGCAGCAAGCGCCGCACCATTTCTTGAATCTGTGATTTGGCCGCACGCCCGTGGCCGGTGATGGCCTGCTTCATTTGCAGCGCGGTGTATTCGGCCACCGGCAAATCGCATGACACCAGCGCCGTGACGCACGCGCCCCGCGCTTGACCCAGCAGCAGCGTGGCTTGCGGATTCACATTCACAAACACGATTTCCACCGACGACTCGTCTGGCTCATAGCGGCTGCGCAGCTCGCGGATGCCGTCGTACAGCACTTTCAGGCGTGCGGGCAAGTTGCCCAGCGGCAAATGCGTGGTGGTGATCACGCCGCTGGCGACGTAGCTCAGGGCGTGGCCTTCCACATCAATCACGCCGAAGCCGGTGGTTTGCAGACCGGGGTCAATGCCAAGAATACGCACGTCAGCCTTGGTGATTTGCTGCCGTCATGGCAGTTCGGCATCGCCCAAACGGGCTGCGATGGTGTTGGCGCGCTGGCTTAAATAGCCAGAATAGGGCGCTTTTTCAAAGAACTTGGGGCGCGGCAGCATCACCGCCAGTCGGGCAGCCTCGTAGGCGCTGAGCCGAGCCGCCGGTTTGCGAAAGTAGTGCTGCGCCGCCGCTTCTGCGCCAAACACACCTTCACCCCATTCGACGTGGTTCAGGTAAATCTCCAAGATGCGCTCTTTGGACAGCACGGTTTGCAGCATCAAGGTGAGCACAAATTCTTGCGCTTTACGCACCAGCGTGCGCTCACCCGAGAGCATCAAATTTTTGGCCAGTTGCTGCGTGATGGTCGAGCCGCCGATGATTTTGGCGACGGGCGCTGGCTTGCCCGGTCGCAGTTGCTGCGCACGGCGAGTCGCTTGCTCTGCCGCCTTGCTGTTTTTTTGCCAGGCTTTTTCGATGGCGTTCCACTCCACGCC
>CALMOI010000158.1 GCA_937871735.1 uncultured Comamonadaceae bacterium | reverse complement strand
AGGCGCGCACAAAGCGCACCAGCATCTCGACGATGTTGGCGCGGCGCGTGGCCTGCACTTCTTCGCGTGAACGGGTGTCGCTCTTGAAGATCAGGCCAAACGTGTGCTGGTTGGAGACGTTGAAGAAGGTCAGTGCCGAGATGGAGGCGTGAATGTCCACCGGATCAAGCCCAGCGCGAAACACCCCTTCGGCCACACCCCGGTCATACAGCCGCCGGATGGCGACGATGGCGGGCACATTCAGCTCGCGGATGGTTTTGCTTTGCGCCAGGTACTCGCCGCGCTGCATGTTTTCGGACATCACCAGACGGATGTAATCTTGGTTGCCGCTGTGATGGTCAAAGGTGAATTCGACCAATTGCTTGAGCGCGTCTTCGGGGCTCAAGTCGTCCAGATGCAACTGGGACTCGATGCTGCGCATGCGCCGGTAGGACTCTTCCAGCACAGCGATGTACAAGCCCTCTTTGCTGCCAAAGTAGTAGTAAATCATCCGCTTGCTGGTGTGCGTGGCATCGGCAATGGCGTCGATGCGCGCACCGCTCAGCCCCTTGTCGGCGAACTCGGAGGTGGCTACTTTGAGGATGCCCGCCATGGTGCGGGCCGGGTCGTTGGTGCGGGTGGCTTCCGGTGCCGCTGCCTTGCTGGGCGCTTTGGCGCGACGGGCAACGGGCGCGGAATGGACTGTATCGTTCATTCGGAAAGTATAGGGCGCAGACCTCGCTCAATACCCTTGATACAGGCCACCAGCGTTTGATTCACCGGCGTGGGCACGCCGTGCCGCGCCCCCTCGCGCACCACCGCGCCGTTAACGTAATCGACCTCAGTGACCGAGCCTTTTTCCAAGCTTTGCAGCATCGACGCTTTGAAGGCGTAGGGCAATCCAGCCCCAGCTTTGACCCAAGGATGGCGCGGATCGGTGGTCGAGAGCGTAATGCCGCAGGCGCGGGCCACGGCCATCGCTTCTTGCACGGCGGCAATGGCGGTGGCTTCGACCTCGGGCACTTGGTACAACTCGCCATACGGCAAGCGGGTGATGCCGCTGAGTGCGCCGGTCGCCACATTCACCAGCAGCTTGTCCCAGATCGTGCCCATGATGTTGCGGCTCACCTCGGTCATCAATCCGGCTTGGTTGAAGGCGGCGGCCACCCGCGTCACGCGCTCGGTCACGCTGCCGTCCAGCTCGCCGATATGGGTGTCTTTGCCTCGGTGGCCGACCACCACGCGCCCCGGCTCCAGCACTTGGCCGCCCACATAGGTTTTGCCCGCCAGCAGCTTGTCGCGGCCCACCACCTCGGCCAGCACGTCTTCATGGCCCACGCCGTTTTGCAGCGACAGCACCACCGTGTCCGGCCCGACCAAAGGCCGCGCCGACGCAATCGCTTCGCGGGTGTGGAACGACTTGACCAGCACGATCAGCAAATCTACCGGCCCGGTGACCGCCGCAACCTCGGCGCAGTCGGTGCTGGCATGGACGGCCACCACGCGGTCTACGCCTTGCTCACACAGCGTCAGGCCGTGGGCGCGCATCGCCTCAACATGCGCACGGCCCCGGTTGACCAACCACACTTCGTTGCCCGCCTCGGCCAGCAAACCACCCATCGCACAGCCCAGCGAGCCTGCGCCCAGTACACAGATTTTCAAAGTCGTCTCCTGCAAACTCACGCCTGCGCCAGCCCCTTGAGCTGCCACATCTCATGGAGCAGCGCACCAAAGTCACGGGCAAAGCGCGCTTGGTCGCCCACGGGTGAGGCCATCATCCGCTGGCGCAGACCGGCACGGGTGCGCGCCAGCGCGGGCAAGTCGGCCACGAGGAGCGCACCTTGCTCAACAAACGCCTCGGGGCTGTCGCAAACCCACTCGGGCAGGCCGACGTTGGTCATCAAGCTGACCCCACTGCGCGCCACCGAGTGCTGGCCCGCCAGCGTCAGCACCGGCACGCCCATGTACAGCGCATTGCAAGTCGTGGTGCCGCCGGTGTAGGGGTAGGAGTCCAGCACGACATCGACTTCGTGGTAGTGACTGGTGTACTGCGCAAACGGCACTTTGCCCAGAAACTCGATGCGCTCAGCACCCACGCCCTGCGCGGCAAACAACGCCAGCAAACGCGACTGCGCATGCCCTTGGCGTATGCCAACGATCCGAATACGGCTGCCCGGCACCTGCGCCATGAGCTGCGCCCACAAACGCACGATGACATCACTGAGTTTGGCTTGCACATTGAAAGAGCCGAAGGTGACATGGCCCCGACTCAACGCTGGCAAGCTGCTCACGGCTTGGTGCTCGCGCCAAGGCATGTAGCACCATTGGCTGTTTGGCAGACGCACCAGTTGCTCGCTATGGTGCGCCTGGGTCAACTCAAGCGGATCGGTATGCGAATCAACAATGCGGAAATCCACGCCGTCCACCCCAGTCGTCCCGAGGTAACCGAGCCAAGTGGCCGTGATGGGCGCAGGCTTGAGGGCCATGACATCCAAGCGGGCATCAGCGGTGTGACCCGCCAAGTCAATCAAAATGTCGATGTGGTCATTGGCAATCAACTCAGCGGCGGCAGGTGCTGACATGCTTCGAATATCACGCCAGCCATCGACAGCACGTTGCAGGCGTTCGGTCATGGTGTCGGGCTTTTCGGTGGCGTTGTAGGCGTAGACCTCGAACTGCGTGCGATCCAACTGCTCGAACAGCCCCACCACAAAATCCGACACCGGATGCCCACGCAGGTCAGGCGACACAAAGCCAATGCGCCGTGGAGCCTTGCGCTTGACCGGGGGTAATGCCATCGGGTGCGCCGTATCGACAAAACGGTTGAACTTGCGATGCTCGCCCAACAACCAAACCGGGTCTAAGCCCGGCAAGTAGGCCAAGTTCATCAGGTAGTTGCTGTAGGTTTTGAGCGTCCATGCGTGATCCGGCATAGCGCGGTAATGGGCAATGGCTTTTTCCATCTCACCGTGCTGTTTGGCAAATTCAGCGGGAAAGTCCCAGCCACCGTTGCCCTCGCGGGTCATCAGCGCGGCCAAGTGCTTGGCGGTCTGTTCGCCATCGTCGTAGCGACCTAGCTTGTCTTGCTCTTCCAGCAAATTGACCAATGCGCCCAAGTCGTCAGGCCGCAAAGCCACTGCACGCTGAAGCCATACCACGCCCTGAGCAGCCAAGCCAGTGGCTGCAAGCGCCTCAGCCAACAACACCATCGCATCAGCAAAATCGGGTTTGAGTTCCACGGCGCGTTGCAGCAGCGCGATGGCGTCGGTCATGCGGCCTAGGCGCACATAGTCAGCGCCGAGGTTGTAGCAAGTGCTGTGAACCTGCGGGTTGTGGGTGTAGGCGCTTTGATAGTGTTGATGCGCCGCATCCAACTGCCCCAGCGCCTTGAGCGCATTGCCCAAATTGACGTGTGCGCGCCAGTAATCAGGCACCAGAGTCAGCGCCTGACGGTAGGCGGCCAACGCGGCATCCCACTGGTTGGCATCTTCATGGGCGAAGGCAGCTTCGATGCAGGCATCAGCCTGGGCCAAGGCGTTGGGTGCAACTGGCGTGGTTTTAAAGAATGACATCAGTTTGGACACAACGGTCTCCAGATCTAGAACCCAACAACAGAATCAGGCGGGCAAGTCTATCCAGATGCAGCACCAAGGGTAATCACGGCCAGACAAACTTGGGGATCATCACCGCTAGAAAAGGAGCCAGATCATGGCTGATTTGTTTGAGAACCCCATGGGTCTGATGGGTTTTGAGTTTGTTGAATTCGCCTCGCCCACGCCCGGC
>CALMOI010000157.1 GCA_937871735.1 uncultured Comamonadaceae bacterium | reverse complement strand
CTGCCCGCCGCCCCGCCGCCGATGGTGGTGTAGATGTCGCTCACCTGCGGCACGGCGGCCACGCGCAAACGGGCGGCTTCTGCCGCATCGTGGGTCTGGGCCAAGGTGGCCCCCGGCGGCAGTTCGATGAACACCTGGGTCTGCGAGTTGTCGTCCGGCGGCACAAAGCCCTGGGGCAGCAGCGGGATCAGCAGCACCGAGCCCACAAAAAACGCCCCCGCCAGCCCCAGCGTGATCCAGCGGTGGTTCAGCGTCCAGCGGCTGGCGCGCAAATAGGCGGGCATCCAGAACGGGTCGCGGTGCGCGCGCTTGAGCGGGCGCATCAGGTACGCCGCCATCATGGGCGTGAGCAGCCGTGCCACCAGCAGCGAGGCCAACACCGCCAGCGCCGCCGTCCAGCCAAACTGCTTGAAGAACTGGCCCGCAATACCGCTCATGAAGGCCGTCGGCAAAAACACCGCCACCAGGGTGAAAGTGGTGGCGATCACCGCCAGCCCGATCTCGTCAGCGGCTTCCATCGCGGCTTGGTAGGCGGTTTTGCCCATGCGGATGTGGCGTTCGATGTTCTCGACCTCGACGATGGCGTCGTCCACCAGCACGCCGATCACCAGCGACAGCGCCAGCAGCGTGACCACGTTGAGCGAAAAACCCAGCCACGCCATGCCGATAAAAGTGGGAATCACCGACAACGGCAGCGCCACCGCCGACACCAGCGTGGCCCGCCCATCGCGCAAAAACAGCCAGACCACGATGACGGCCAGCAGCGCGCCTTCGTACAGCAAGTGCATGGAGGCGCTGAACTCCTCGGCCACCGGCTGCACGAAGTTGAAGGCTTCGGTGATCTCCAAGTCAGGCCGCTGGGCTTTGAGTTCGGCCAGCGCGGCTTGCACGGCGGCACCGACTTCGACCTCGCTCGCGCCCTTGCTGCGCGCCACTTCAAAGCCGACCACGGGCTGTCCGTTGAGCAGCGCCAGCGCGCGCGGCTCGGCCACGGTGTCGCGTACCTGGGCCACGTCGCTCAGGCGGATGCGCTGGCCGTTGGACAGCATCAGCTCCAAGCGGGCCAGCTCGTCCACGTTTTGCACCGTGGCCAGCAGGCGCAGCGGCTGCTCGCCCTGGCCCAGGTCGGCGCGGCCCCCGGTGCTTTCGGTTTGCACCTGTTGCAACTGGCGCGAGATGTCGGCGGCGGTGGTGCCCAGGGCTTGCAGCCGCAGCGGGTCAAGGGCGACTTCCACCTGCCGCGTCACGCCGCCCACTCGGGCGACTGAACCCACGCCGCGCACGCCCAGCAGCTTGCGCGCCACGGTGTAGTCCACAAACCAGGACAGGGCCTCGTCATCCAGCTGCGCCGAGCGGATGGTGTAGGCCAGCATGGGCGAGCCCGACACATTCAGCTTGCTGACGATGGGGTCGCGCAAATCTGCGGGCAAATCGGCGCGCACGCCTTGGATGGCCGAGCGCACGTCGTCCACGGCTTCTTGCACCGGCTTTTCAAGGCGGAATTCGGCGGTGATGGCCACGGTGCCGTCTTGCACCTTGGTGTACAGGTTCTTGAGGCCTTGCAGCGGGGCCAGGGCGTTTTCTAGCTTGCGGGCAACTTCGCCTTCCATCTGCGCCGGGGCCGCGCCGGGCAACGCGGCGGTGACGGTGACAGTGGGCAGATCCATGTCCGGGAAGTTCTGCACCTTCATGGCCTTGAAGCTGTACAGCCCGCCCAAGGTGAGCAGCACAAACAGCAGCACCGCAGGCACCGGGTTCTTGATCGACCAGGCAGAAAAGTTCATGACCTGTCCTTTCAGCGCGAGGCCGCCGTTTGCGGGGCTGGGGCCACTGGGCTGGCCGGGGCGATCTGCACCGTGTCGCCCTCGCGCAAAAAGGCGGTGCCGCTGGCCGCCAGCCGTTCACCGGCCTTGATGCCCGCCAGCACCTCTTGCTGCGCGCCCACCAGTCGGCCCAGTTGCACCTTGCGCAGACTCACCCGCTGATCTGGCCCGACCACGCCCACCACATGAAAGCCATCGCGCGGCACCACCGCCGCCTGCGGCACGACCAGGGCGCTGCCTTCGCCCAGCGTCAACTCGCCGCGCAGGTACTGGCCGGGGCGCAGCGGCGTGGCGGTTTTGGGCTCGGGCGCGTTGATGTCCACATAGACCAACCCCTTGCGCGTGCTGGCGTCCAGTGTGGGCGCGGCCAGCCGCACCCGGCCCAGCCAGACGCTGCCGCCCGGCGAGCTGATGCGCGCCAACTGACCGGGGCGCACCAACTCCAGCTCGGCTGCCGTCAACTCGCCGCGCCACTCCAAGCGGCCTTTGCGTATCAGCCGGAACATCTCGGTGCCCTGCGCCAGCACCGCGCCGATGCTGGCACTGCGCGCGCTGACAATGCCGTCATCGGGAGCCACCAACTCGGTCTGGCGCACCCGCAGTTGCTGCGCCGCCACCTGCGCCTGGGCCGAGGCGACACGGGCCAGCGCGGTTTGCTCTTGGGTCAGCAGTTGCTGCAACTCCTGATCGCTCATCGCCCCCGAGCCTTGCAAGCTGCGGGCGCGGTTGCCGTTGGCCTGGGCCTGGGCGGCCAGGGCCTGTGCCTCGTCCAGCGCGGCCTGCGCCAGCCGCAAATCGGCCTGCACCGCCTCGGTCGCAAAACTCGCCAACCGCTGCCCGCGCCGCACCCGGTCGCCCACGGCGGCGTGCAACTCGGCCACGCGCAAGCCGCTGACCTCGGCCCCCAGCACCGCCTCTTGCCACGCATAAACGGTGCCGTTGGCCTCCAGCCGCTGCGGCAAGGTGACGTTGCTGGCCGTGGCGAGCTGCACCGTCAGCGCAGATTTGGCGGCCTTGGGCGCAGTGGCCGGAGATTCGGCCAGCCCCCAAACCGGCGCGCCAACCAAAGCCAGCAGCAACACGCCAACGGGCCAGCGGCGGACAGACAAAGTTACAGCGGGAAAATGCAAAGACAAGGACATGCTCAGCTCCTGAGACTGGTATAGGAAAGGGGTGACACATCCACGCCACGACGGCGTGCCTCAGCATCGACCAAGGCCAGCGCATAACCCGTGAGTCGCTCTTGGTAGCGATCCAATGCAGCATCACCTTGCAACAATTGGGGCCGAATCGCTTGGATCACATCCGCGCCCATGTAGAGCATGGCCCCCATGCCCAAGATATCGAAAACCAAGGCGCTCAGATCGTCATCCTCGGGTATGCCCAAGTGCAAGGTCAAGGCTTGCATCAGCGAAGCGTAGGCCACCTGCATCTGCCCTTGACAGCAAGATTGCCCTTGCCAGACCCCAGAGGGTTCAAGCATTTCGCGGTAATACAAACGCACACACAGCCGTGCGACCTCGCCCGCCTTGAGTGGCTCGACCAGCCCTTGCACCAATTGCCTGATAGCGCCGCTGATGTCAGCAGGCAAGGCTTGAACATCACCTTCAGCGGAAAGGGAGGGATGGAGTTCGGGATCAGAAAATAGGGCGCGGTATAAACCGGCCTTGTCGCCAAAGTAGTAGCGAATGGCGGCAATGTTGACTTGGGCGCGCTCTGCAATATCGCGCACAGATGCTTTGCTGTAGCCGTGCGCGACGAAGCACTCTAGCGCCGCCAGCAGCAAACGACGGCGTGCCTGCTCGCCATCGCTGCGCCATGTTTTAGGAGATGTCATCGGCGCGGATTGTATAGTTAAAACAAACGTTTGTTTTAACTATATCCACACGCCGGGGGTAGATCAGCCCAGATGCGCCGCCTGAACTCGTGCCGCCCGAATCAAACCTTCCAACCAGTCTTGGTGAGCGTTCAGCATGGGATTGGGGCGGGTCGCGGCCAGCTCGCGGGCGGGGGCACCCTTTTGCGTCTCTTGGGTCAGCAGGCGCACGCGGCCACCGGGCAGGTCTTCAAACAGCCAAGCGTGATGCACATCCAGCCGAGTGGCTGCATCACCTTCTACCCAGCCATGCCACGCGATGCGTGCGGGCTGACCGGGAGCGGGCGGCACAAATTCCAGCACCTGCGCTTCAACCGGAAAGCCAAAGGTCGTGAACCGAAAACGCGCTCCCGCACTGAGCTGTAGCCCGCTGCCATCATGGAAACGGATGTCCGCCACGTTGTGGTAATAGCCGGGCCACAGCGTGGTGTCAGCGAGGCAAGCCCAGACTTGGGCAGCGCTCAGTTGGACGGCGGTGATCTCGTTGGAAACGTAGTTGTCGGTGGTGCCGGGCAGGTAGTCGGCAGGCCAGATGATGTCGCTCATGGCAAAAATCGCTCAAAAAGTGGAACAGGTCTGCATGATGGGGCGCATCCAGATATAAATCCAATCACAAAATTAGATCAATATCATCAACATGAAAAATATCAAAAGCCTAGACCTGAACTTGCTCAAGGCTTTCGATGCTTTGATGGACGAGCGCAACGTGACCCGCGCTGCCGAGCGGCTGGCGCTGACCCAGCCTGCCGTCAGCGCGATGCTGCAACGCCTACGCGATCAGTTGGCCGATCCGCTATTCGTGCGCAGCCAGCGCGGCGTGGTGCCTACGCCCCGAGCCCTAGCGCTGGCTGGCCCTGTGAAGCGGGTGCTGGACGAGATCGGTCAATGGCTGGCACCGCCTGAATTTGATCCGGCCAGCGCCCAGTTCACCCTGACGCTGGCCGCGACCGACTACGCATTGCGCGCCATCGTCGCCCCGTTCATTGCCGCACTGCGGGTACAGGCTCCGGGCGTGCGGCTAGCAGCGCGCCCCTTGGAAACAGAGCGGCTAATGGAGCAGCTAGAGCGCGGCGCGCTGGACATCGCACTGCTGACACCTGACACCACGCCGCCCCAGTTGCACATACGCAATCTGTACGACGAGGACTACGTCTGCGTACTGCGCAGCAGCCACCCCGATGCGCAAAGCGAGGCGCTGACGCTGGAGCGTTTTTGTGCGCTGGAGCACATCTTGGTGTCCTACAGCGGCGAGCCATTCCGGGGCATCACCGATGAAGCGCTGAACCGCCTCGGCGCTGAGCGCCGGGTGGTGCTGTCAGTGGCGAGTTTTCTGATCTTGCCCGAGCTGCTGCTGCACAGCGACTTGATCGCCGTGGTGCCGCGCCGTCTGGTAGCGGGCCAGCCAGGGCTGCGCCTACTGCCCGCGCCCTTGCCGCTGCCCGGTTTCACCAAGGTTGCCGCTTGGCACGAGCGCAACCACCATTCCACCGGCCACCGCTGGCTGCGCCGACTGGTGACCAGGGCGGCGGCGGCGGCGTGAATCCGCCGGTGCGCAGGCCGCGTCAGCCCAGCACCGCCGCCATTGCCACCGCAGTGCGCTCGACGTTGCCGGTGTTCAGTCCGGCCACGCAGATGCGCCCCGATCGCACGAGGTAGACGCCGAACTCCTCGCGCAGGCGGTCGACCTGGGCCGCGCTCAGCCCGGTGTAGCTGAACATGCCGCGCTGGGTCAGGAAGTACCCCAGGTCGCGCCCGGGCAGCTTGGCCGAGAGCACACCGTGCAGGCTGCGTCGCATCGACAGGATACGCTCGCGCATCGCTGCGACGTCGGCTTCCCAGGTCGTCCGCAGCGCCGGGTCGCCGAGCACCCGGCTGATGATGCCGGCGGCGTGGATCGCCGGGCTGGAGTAGATGCGGCGCACGGTGGCCTTCATCTGGCCGAGCACCAGCTCCGCCTCGGCGGCATCGGCACAGACCACGCTGAGCGCACCGGCACGCTCGCCGTAGACGCTCATGCTCTTGGAAAACGAGTTCGCGATCATGAAGCTCAGGCCGGCCGAGGCCAGCGCACGCACGGCGAAAGCGTCCTGCTCGATGCCGCCGCCGTAGCCCTGGTAGGCCAGGTCGAGGTAGGGCAGCAGTTCGCGCTCGCGCAGGATCGGGATCAGCTGCTGCCATTGCGCCGCACTGAGGTCGACGCCCGTCGGGTTGTGGCAGCACGCGTGCAGCAGCACCACGCTGCGCTGCGGCAGCTGGCGCAGCGCCTCGCACATCGCGTCGAACTTCAGGCCGCCGGTGGCGGCGTCGTAGTAAGGGTAGGTGTGCACCGCCAGGCCGGCGCCTTCGAACATCGCCCGGTGGTTGTCCCAGGTGGGGTC
>CALMOI010000156.1 GCA_937871735.1 uncultured Comamonadaceae bacterium | reverse complement strand
CCCGTATTTAGAGGTGGGGGCGTAGTCGCTGCTGGCCTTGGCAACCTTGGCGGCGGCAGTGGCTGTGTCTTTGCTTTGCTGGTTGATGCTTTTCAGTTCATCGGCCATGCCCATGTCGGCTTGCTGGCCCAGTTGTGCATGACGGGCGATGGTGATGCGGGCTTGGTAGCCCTTGGCCAAGTGGTATGCCACGGCTACGCTGCTGGCAAAACCGAGCAGCACCAAGAACACCCGGTAGCCCGATCCTTTGAACAACGGCATGGCCGCAGTACACACGGCGCAGCCGACGATGGTCAACAGCGTCATGTTCAGCATGTTGGTCTTGTCTTGATCGCTGCGCAGGTGCATGGCGGTCAGGTTCTCGGCCTCGATGGAGTAGGTCACCCAGTAGGCACCAAAGGCAACGCCCAAAAAGACAACAACCAAAAACCACAGCAAGGCGGGGTGGTTGCGCATGTAGTCGGTGGTGGCTTTCATTGCGCGGCTCCCAGTTTGGTGGTGATGGTTTTGGCGGTTCGGTTGTAGGCGGCCATGGCGGCGGTGCGGGCGGCGCGGTTGCTGTCGGGGGTGGTTTCGGGGCGGTGCGGGCCTAGGCCGTAGCGTTGGTGCAGGGCTTGGACGATGCGGGCTTCAGGGGTCAGCTCGGGGGCCGTGATGTTGCTGGCATCGGCGGTGGTGCGGCGCTTGGCAGCGAGCCATGCGCCGTCGAAGCGCAGCCAGCCAAACTCGATGCAGTTGGTCAAGGCGAGTTCCAGCGCATCGGCGCGCGGGCCGTAGTGGGCGTGGGCGGCGGCGGTGAGGTCGGTCAGCTCGGCTTCGGTGGACGGGCTGTTTTTGCCTTTGCTGCGGCGCACGGCTTGCCAGGTTGTCCAGGTTTGCGGGGTTGTGCCGAAGGGTGCTTGCACGTCGTCGGGCAGGGCCCGGCGGGGCGAAGCCTGGGGTTTCAGTTCAATTCCAGTTAGGGAGTTCCTCAGTTCGGGTGCAGCCAGGGTTGAGGGGTCAAGGGCAAAAGTTGAGGGGTGAGGGGCTGTTTTTGAGGGGTCAGGTTGGAGTGTTTGAGGGGTTGGGGTGTAGCCGTCGGCGTAGGTGATGGGGGTGTCAAGGCTGGGCCAGATGAGTTGCGGCTCGGCTTCAGGTGCAGCTGCTTGAACAGGGGGGTGGTGAGGAATGTGGTGAGGGGTAGCGCTGGTGTCGTCTGGCAGTTCGATCAAGCAGGCGGGCAGGGCGCTGGCGTTGAAGCGCCAAGTATTGCTGCGGATGAGGCGCAGGCGGGCGGGGCGGTCGGCGGGGGCAACCAGTTCGAGCACGCCCATGTTTTGCAGTTTGACCAAGTGGGCGCGGACGGTGTTGGCGCTGCACTTGGCGTAGGCGGCGATGCGGTCGATGCCGGGCCACGATACGGCCACGTCGTCGTTGTAGTGCGCGGCCACGCACATGCACACGAGCTGGGTGATGCGGTCGGTGAAGCCCGCGAAGGCGCTCAGGTGCGCCAGGCGCAGGGATTCGCGGCGGATTTGGGGCAGGGCGGCGGCGCTCATGCTGCACCCCCGGCGATGAGGGTGTCGAGGTGCTGCTGTGTCAGATGGTCATGGAGGTACAGAAGGCCACCAGCATGGACAAGATTGCGGATGTCCGATGCCATTTGGTTGTAGATCAGATTGACGCTGCGCGCCAGCATGTTGAGGTGGATCTTGGTTGGCTTTCTATGCGGTGCATATGCCTTTTCCAGCAGTGCTTGACTTTCGCGGTGATAGGCGTCGCTCTCAAGCGCAGCGATCAGCCAAAAGGCTACGGGGTTTTGCGCAGGTGACACCTCGGAATTGCGTTGGTCGGGGTACAGGAGGGCGTTCATGCTGCACCTCCAGCCGATTGCAGGGTGAGGGTGGCTTGGGCGCGCTGGTGGGCGAGGCCGACGATGCCTGCGAGGCTGTGCAGGTCGTTTTGCCAGCGGGCGAGGCCGTCGGTGACGGATAGGAGGTCGGCGGCGGTGATGATTTGCGCCATGAGGGCGCAGGGGCCGTAGGTGAGGAGTTTGACGGCGACTTGCAGCATTTCAGCGTGGTCGGCGCAGTCGGGCAGGTAGCGCGCCAGGATGGCATCGGCTTGGCGCTGGGTGAGGATGGCACCGGGGGCGGGCAGGTCGATGGCGCTGAGAGGGGCGCTGCTGGTAGGGGTGGGGGTGTACGCGAGGCGGAGGATGGGCGTAGCAGTGGTGTCAGCCATGTGGGGCTCCTTGGGGACTTCGGAACCCGCCAACTTGCGACCAAGCAAGGGTGGCGGGCGTGTGCAGGGTTGGTCGACCGGCCCAAGGATCCGGCACGCCATAAGGCGTCCCCACACAGCCCACCATAAAAGTGTGCCATGCGCGCAGCATGGAGGAAAAAAGTGAAGCCGCTTGTCCCGCAAGGGGAGGGCGGCTGCTGCGCCTTGGGTTCCGGGCGACCAAGCCCAGGCCGGACATCGCTGCCCGGCGGGGGCAGTGTAACGCAGAGTGACGCTATTTGGAAAGGGGGTGGGGGTGGTTTTGATTGCGAATGTGTATTCGAGTGAATACAATTCATTGCATGTACACCGTCAAACAACTTCCAGAGTTCAACCAATGGCTGCTTGGCCTGAAAGACGGCCTGACGCATCGCCGTCTGGCTACCCGGCTGCGCAAGGCAACGCTTGGCAATCTGGGCGATGTTAAGCCGGTTGGCAATGGTGTCTTTGAGATGCGTGAGTTCTTCGGCCCCGGCTGGCGCATGTACTACGTGCAGCGGGGCGATGTGTTGATCGTGATGCTAGGCGGCGGCGACAAGTCCACCCAGCAAGCCGATATTGCATCGGCCATAGCCCTGTCCAAAACCCTTTGAAGGAGCAAAACCATGACTCGAAAGATCAACGTAGCCGACCTGCCCGACTTCGATATGACCGAACACTTGCCCGACGATGAGGCCATTGCCGAGTACCTGACCGTTGTGCTGGAGGAAAACGACCCGGCACTGCTGGCAGCCGCGCTGGGTGATATTGCCCGCGCGCGCGGCATGACTGAGATTGCCAAGGCCAGCGGTATTGGACGCGAGGCGCTGTACAAGGCTCTTCGTCCCAATGCACAGCCGCGCTTTGAAACCATTGCCCGCGTGTGTGCTGCATTGGGCGTGAAGCTGGTGGCGCAGGTGGCTCATGCTTGAGATGCCCGGCACCATGCCCAGCACTTTGAACATCCGTCTACGCTTGTACGTGAGCCGTGCCTTGTCTGGCATGGGTTCGCTGTTTGGTGTCTTTGACGCTCGGGACTACCCTTCTTGGCAGGGGTTTGAGCACGATGCGCGCCAGCTTGAATCTGACTGGCAGCGGATTTTCTGAGGAACCGGGGGCGCTAAGGCGCTATTTGTACAGGGTGAGGGCGCTGGTTTTGCCTATGACTTCGGTCAGGCTGGGGTAGGGCACGCCCAAGATGCGGTTGATGTGCCTGAGCTGCCAGTACAGGTTGCGCTTGACCATAGGGTCAGTGGCCCGGCTGATCTGCACGGCAGTTTGGTGGCTTTGCTCTTGCAGCTTGAAGATGTCGCGCAACTTCATGCCCTTGCGGATGTCCTTGTACTCCAGCACGCTGGCTGTGATTTCTTCGCGCAAGCGCCGCTCCATTTCGTTGAAGGCGTGGATGTAGGCGATCTTCCAGCGCATGGCCTTCTTGCCGGTGAAGCCCATGACCAAGAGGGTGAAGCCGTCGCGGGTCATGCG
>CALMOI010000155.1 GCA_937871735.1 uncultured Comamonadaceae bacterium | reverse complement strand
AGTGATTATTTAGTTCAGGATACACTAAAGTCCGCTTTGGTCTTATTTGGTGTTTTGGTGTTGGGCTTGTTATTTTTCATGGAGAGTCGTGATTCTGAGTTTGAGTTCATGCGGTGGCACATTCTTTTGTTGGCACCCGGACTTTTGTTGGTTTATTCTGTTGGGTGCATGGCGTGGTCGCCTGCTCATTATGCGGCTGCTAGTGCTGTAAGGTGGTTAATATTTGCTCTATTGATGTGGTTGGTCTTTTGTATTTTTTCAAAAGATCGGATTGATGCACTGGCATTGGGAATTCATGTAGGCGCATTTGCTGCATCTTTTTGGGCTGTTTTGCAGTTTTGGTTTGATATTCAATTTATTTCCCAAGGACCACCACCCGCATCTACGTTTTTCAATCGGAATTTTTTCTCTGAATATGTGGTATGCACCTTGCCGTTTTCTGTATTTTTATTGATGCGTGGTGGTGGTGATTTCAAGTTGCGACTGATTTCTTTTTCACTTGGAATTAATGGCCTTGCATTGATGATGACGGGGACTAGGTCAGCGCAAATTGCATTGTTCGCGATGCTTGTTGTTGGCGGCGGATTGTTTATTTTTTGGGCAAAAAAAGAGCTAAAAAAGCAGCAAATAAATTTTGGAAAATATGCTCCTATTTTTGCCTTAATTTTTATCCCGGTATTTTTATTTGGTAGCATTCCCACTGGCAATCAAAAAATTATTCAGGAGAATTCAGGTGTCGCCGTGACGCCGTTAAGTAAATCGTTTCAGCGTTCTGCATCAATGTTGGATGCAAAAGAATATACTGAGAAATCTTTTTCGGTAAGATCAAAAATGTGGCATGACACATTTAAGATGATTCGAGCTAATCCTTTTTTTGGGGTTGGTGCTGGTGCTTGGAATGTGTATGTTCCAATATATCAGGATGATGCCGAGTCAATCGAGACGGATTATTATGCCCACAATGAATTTATTCAGTTGGTGTCTGAGTACGGTGTCGCTGGCTGGCTATTTTTAATCGCTCTTGGTTTTTACTGGATTCGATCTTTTTGGTTTACGATGAGGTTGGTAAAAAATTTGCCAACCGATGATGATGCTTCTGAGATATTGATTAGATCGACTGCGTTGATTAGTTTGTTGATGATGGCTGTCGTTAGTTGTGCTGGCTTTCCTTGGCACATGGCTGCAACCGCAGCATTGTTCGCAATATGTCTTGGTGTTCTGATGGCATCTGATTTTCGGATGGATTTTGGTGGTGTGAATGATGTTCGGTTCGTTGGTTGGAATAGTTTCCGATCTCATGTTTCCATTGGTGTCTTTTCGTTGGCTTTGCTGGTTTCTGGATTTTTGACTGTTCAGTCTTTGAGTGCGGAAAGAAAAATCATCAAGGCTGTTAATTTGTCGCTGACAATTACAGCGTACGGTGATGTTGGTAGTGCAAAGTGGAATGATTTGAAGCAGGAGATTATTCAGTCCGTCAAAGATAGTGTGGCAATCAACTCTAATGACAGGTTCATGATTCCACGGGTGGCAGATGAGTTCGCAAAATGGGGCGATTGGGGTAATGCAATATGGATTTGGAAGACGGTTTTGGATTCCCATCCATATCTTTTTGGCGTCATGACAAACATTGCTAGAGGTTATTTGGTCATGGGTGACTTGCCATCATCTAATCTGTATTTGGACAGGGTTCGTAAATTGAGGCCTAACGATCCCAATCTCCGCGTCTTGGATGTAGTGATGTTGACAAAGACGCAAGGAACGGAGCAGGCTAAGAAAAAAGTCAATGAACTCCTTGTTTCTGGGGTTCATGATTTTGAATTCTTAAAAATAGTTTATTGGCTGGGTTCGGAAAGTAAAGACTTCAATATGATATTAAAGTCTCTGGAATTGATGGTGAATTTCTATCCAGAGAATTTGGTGGATGCAAGCTTGGAGATCGGAAAAATCCATACAGAAAATATTGGATTTATTGATGAAGAGGCTGCGGTTGTCGCCTATCGTCGAGCCTTAGCTGCTGCACCAACAGCACGTAAAGCAGATGTGTTGAAGCAAATTCCATTGCGGCTGCAATCGAAATTGTAAAAATATTATTTCTGGGGATTGGGCTGTATTTTGACGTTCGCTCTTGAATCTGTGCGGTAGCTGCTCAATAACGTTGCCCAGCGGCTGCGCACCGCCACTAAATGGCGGGCCTTCACATGGCCGAATCCCCGAATCTGCTCGGGTAATCGGGCTAATTCCAGTGCAATGGCGTGATTGTTAGAGGTTAACTGCGCCAGCACCTCATCCAAAGTGGTGCAGTATTCGTCGATCAAAGCCCGTTCTGTGCGGCGCTCGGCGCTGTAGCCGAATAAGTCGAGCGCCCCACCGCGCAGTCCTTTGAGCTTGGCCAGCAGTTTGAAGCCGATTTGCATGGCTGGGCCATATGGCTGTTTGATGGGCTCGCCGCGCTCATTTTTCGGAGCCCACAGCGGTGGTGCCAAGTGGTAGTTCAGGGTGTAGTCCCCCTCAAACATGCTGTCGATCTTGCTTAAAAATGTGGCATCCAGATGCAGTCGGGCCACCTCGTACTCATCTTTGTAGGCCATCAGCTTGAACAGGCCGTGCGCTACGGCATCAGCCAAGGTGTTGCTTCCTAAAGGAGCTTCCGCCAAACGCACGCGCTCAATCCATGCTTGGTAGCGCGCGGCATAAGCGGTATCTTGGTAGGCTGTCAGGAACTCCACCCGCCGAGCCACCACCCGCGCCAAATCTGCGTCCGTCACGGGCTGCGCCGCCACCGCTGCGCCTGTGTTTGCGTCTCGATGGCGCGGCATGAAGTGGATCACTTGCTCGCCCGCACCGCCCACAGCGCCCACGTCAGTAAAAGGCAGCAGCGCCTGCACGCGCGCCATATCGTGCGCGGCTTGCCGCCCCCATTCAAAAGCGGTTTGGTTTTTCTCAACCGCCACGGCATTGAGCTCCATAGCGCGCCGCAGCGAAGCGCGCTGCAATGGAATCCAGCCCCGCTGCCAGGCGTAGCCCAGCAGCATCGGGTTGATGTAGAGGCTGTCGCCCATCAGTTGCAGCGCCAAGGCTTCGGCATTGAATTGGCCCACTGCTTGCGCACCCACGGCTTGGGTGATGTCAGCCACGCAGCGCGCTGACGGGTTTTGCCAGTCGGCGTTGGTGACGAAGGCGGCGGTGGGCGTGCTGTGCGCGTTCAGCGCCACATGGGTGCGACCGGCGCGCATCCGCAGCAAAGTTTCATGGCTGGCGGTGACGATGGGGTCGCAGCCCAACACCAAATCAGCCATCGCCATGCCGACGCGGGTGGTGCAAATAGCGTCTTGCGCCGTGCCAATCAGCACGTGACTCCAAGTCGCACCGCCTTTTTGCGCCAAGCCACCGGCATCTTGCGTGACGATGCCTTTGCCCTCCAAGTGCGCGGCCACGCCCAGCAATTGGCCGATGGTGATCACGCCCGTGCCGCCCACGCCCGCCACCACAATGCCCCAAGCCGAGGCAGAAATCGGCGGCAACTCAGGTTCAGGCAGCGCACCTGAATCTGCGGGCTGCGCACTGCGGCGAGCGGAGGCAGTCTTCAGTCGCCCGCCCTCAACCGTGACAAAGCTGGGGCAAAAACCCTGCACGCAAGAAAAATCCTTGTTGCAGGTGCTTTGGTTGATCTGGCGCTTGCGGCCAAACTCGGTTTCCAGCGGCTCCACGCTCAGGCAGTTGGACTG
>CALMOI010000154.1 GCA_937871735.1 uncultured Comamonadaceae bacterium | reverse complement strand
TCGCCATGATGAAAGCCTTCTTGGCCGTGCATGGCACCCAGGGCGCAGCCTCGGCCAGCGTGCGCGAAGTGGTGGACGGCCTGACCGATGGCGTGGTGCGCGCCTTGGTGCGTTCGCGCCCCAGCGGCGGCACCTTCCATATCGAAGACGTGCAAGACCAGGTCGAACTGGGCCTGATGCGTGGCGGTCACCATGAAGTGGCCCGCGCCTACGTGCTGTACCGCGAACGCCACGCCCAAGAGCGCGCCCGCATCGCCCACGACCAAGTCGCGCAAGCTCCGGCTCCAGTGCTGCACGTCACCGATGGCGGCCAACGCATTCCGCTGAACATGGCTCAGCTCACCGGCCTGATCGAATCGGCCTGCTCCAACTTGGGCGCAGATGTCAAAGCCGATCCCATCGTGCAAGAAACCATCCGCAACCTGTACGACGGCGTGCCGATGGACGAGGTCTACAAAGCCTCCATCTTGGCCGCCCGCACGCTGATTGAAAAAGACCCCGACTACACCTACGCCACGGCGCGCCTGTTGCTGCACACCATCGCCAAAGAAGTGCTGGGCGCTGATGTGATTCAAGGCGGCCTCAAGGCCCGCTACGCCGCTTACTTCCCGCAATTCATCCAAAAAGGCGTGGATCACGAGCTGCTCGACCCGCGTCTGCTGGAATTTGACTTGACCCGCTTGGGCGCAGCCCTGAACGCCGACCGCGATCTGAACTTTGACTACTTGGGTCTGCAAACCCTGTACGACCGCTACTTCTTGCACGTACGCAAGACCCGCATTGAGCTGCCGCAAGCCTTCTTCATGCGCGTAGCGATGGGCCTGTCGCTGAACGAAGCTGACCGCGAAGCGCGCGCCATCGAGTTCTACGAAGTGCTGTCCAGCTTCGACTTCATGAGCAGCACGCCCACGCTGTTCAACTCAGGCACGCTGCGCTCGCAACTGTCCAGTTGCTACCTGACCACCGTGCCCGACGATCTGGAAGGCATCTACGACGCGATCAAAGAAAACGCCTTGCTGTCCAAATTCGCAGGCGGTTTGGGCAACGACTGGACGCCCGTACGCTCGCTGGGCAGCCACATCAAAGGCACCAACGGCGAATCGCAAGGCGTGGTGCCGTTCCTGAAAGTCGTGAACGACACGGCTGTCGCGGTGAACCAGTGTTTCGCCCCCGACACGCTGGTCTATACCGCGCAAGGCACGCGCCCCATCCGCGACATCCGCGCAGGCGACTTGGTGCTGGGCCACAGCGGCCAGTACCGCGAAGTCACTGAGCGCATGGTCTATAACCAGACCGAGGCAATGGTGGCGATTGACGTGAAACACGCGATTGAGCCGCTGCAAGTCACCGACGCGCACCCGTTCTGGGCGATTCAAGGCGTGCCGTTGGGCCAAGCCAATGCTCGTACTGAGGCGTGGCTGGACAAGGGCAAAGTCGCCCCGGCCTGGGTGGATGCTGGCAAGCTCCACACCGGCGACTACATCGGCTTTGCCATTCCGACCGACGTGGTGGCTGTGCCCGGCTTCACCGACGACGATGCACGCATGTACGGCATTTTGCTGGGCGACGGCCATCTGTCTAAAGACGGTATGCAGTGGGGCGTGTCCGGCAACCCGCAAGCCGATGGCGAACATCTCGAATTCGTGCGCAGCTATTTGGCCGAACGCGGCATCCACAGCTGGGAAACTGGTCGCGGCACGACCTATGTGCAAATCCACTGGGCTGCTGGCATAGGCGCTTTGCGCGATGGCACCACAGGTCGTATCACCGGCGCAGGCGCGCCCACGCTGGCGTTTGACCACGCTGACCTGTACGACGACCAGCACGCCAAACGCATCGCACCGCGCCTGTCGCACCTGCCGCCTGCGCAAACGCTGGCGCTGGTGCAAGGGCTGCTGGAAACCGATGGCTGCGTCTCACGCGGCAAGGAACTGAGCTTCACCTCCGCCTCCGAACCGCTGGCCCACGGCCTGCGCTACCAAATGCTGCGTCTGGGCGTGCCGGTCTCCGGTCAAAAGCGCACGCGCCGCCACAACCACACCGGGCTGCGCTCGGACGGCTCGGAAGCGGTGTTTGACGGCACCAGCACCTGCATCGACTTGCGCATTCCGGCGCTGCCCGAATTGGCCCAGCGCCTGGGTTGCCAGCCGCTGACCAAGCGCAACTGGATCACCCGCGATGGCGTGGTTTATTCACGCGTGCGCGCCATCACCGGCATCACACCCAAGCCGCTGGTGGTCGATTTGAAGGTCGATGTCGATGAGTCCTACCAAACCGTTGCCGGTTTGGCGCACAACGGCGGCAAACGCAAGGGCGCGGTTTGCGCTTACCTCGAAACCTGGCACTTGGACATTGAAGAGTACCTGGAGCTGCGCAAGAACACCGGCGATGACCGCCGCCGCACGCACGACATGAACACCGCCAACTGGATTCCTGACCTGTTCATGCGCCGGGTCATGGAAAAGGGCGAGTGGA